>JALZOC010000719.1 GCA_030857365.1 Acidobacteriota bacterium | reverse complement strand
GCTCGTACGTGTGCGCGCCGAAGGCGTCGCGCTGCGCCTGGGTGAGGTTCTGGGGCAGGCGGGCCGAGCGATAGGAATCGTAGTACGCAAGCGCCGACGCGTGCGCCGCAAGCGGGAGTCCCGCCTGCGCGGCACGCGCCACGGTGCGGCGCCATCCGGCCTGCGCCTGATCCACCGCCGCGGCAAGCGCCGGGTCCCGCAGAAGATTCGTGAGCGCCGGCTGCGCCTCGAACGCACGGCGCACCGGGTCCAGCAGCCGCGCGCGAATGATGCAGCCCGCCTTCCAGATACGGCCGATCTCGCTGAGATTCACCCCCCACTGGTAGTGATCCGAACCCGCCCGAATCAGCGCCATCCCCTGCGCGTAGGCGCAGATGCGCGCCGCATGCAGGGCGTCGCGCAGGTGCTCCACGACCGCCGCGCGCGGCTGTGCGCCGAAGGGGTCCACGGGTGAAGGCCCGGTCAGTGTGGAGGCCGCGGCTACCCGTTCCTCTTTCATGCTCGACAGGATGCGTGCATCAATGGCGGCGGCGATCGTCGGGATCGCGACGCCCAGATTCAGCGCCACCTGCGCGGTCCAGCGGCCCGTCCCCTTCTGCCCGGCCTTGTCGAGTACGACGTCGACGAGCGGCCCGCCGGTTTCAGCATCCACGGTGCGGCATACCCTCGCCGTCAATTCCACGAGGAACGATTCCAGCGGGCCGGCATTCCAGGCCTCGAACACGTCCGCGGTCTCCGGCGCGGACATGCCGAGGCCGCGGCGCATCACGTCCCACGCCTCGGCGATGAGCTGCATGTCCGCGTACTCGATCCCGTTGTGCACCATCTTGACGAAGTGCCCCGAGCCGCCCGGGCCGACGTGGGTGACGCACGGGCCGGCATCCGTCCTGGCGGCAATCGCCTCGAGGACGTCGCGCAGGAGCGGCCATGCCGCCTCGGGCCCGCCCGGCATCAGCGAGGGTCCGAAGCGGGCGCCCTCTTCGCCGCCGGAGACTCCGCATCCGACGAAGTAAATCCCGGCCTCGCGCAGCCGCGCCTCGCGGCGCTCGGTATCCTCGAACCAGGAGTTGCCGCCGTCGATGAGGACGTCGCCGGCGTCGAGCAGCGGAAGCAGCTTCTCGATCGTCGCGTCGACCGGCTTGCCGGCGGGAATCATCATCATGATGCGCCGGGGCCGTTCGAGCGCCGCCGTGAACGCCTCGAACGTCGGCGTGCCCTCGAACGCCGCGCCCGGATGCGCGGCGAGGAACTCGGCGATCCAGGGAGTTTCGAGGTTCCAGACCGCGACGCGCACGCCGCGCGACTCCACGTTGAGCGCAAGGTTGCGTCCCATCGTGCCGAGGCCGATGATGCCGAACTGCGATGTGCTCATGCCACTCCCTGGAAGCCCGCGGCCGCGTGTTGGAACGCGGGATCGCGCGAACCGGATGCGAAGCTTTCCCCGAACAGGGTCGCAAGGCGCTGGTCGCCCCAGCGAGACGCGACGGGCGGCTCCATCGCGGGCCCAGCGACGGGAGCTGCATGCGGTGATTCTGCACCAGATCGCGCAGCGCTCCGGCGCTTTCGTCATGAGCCGCACGCCGCTTGACCCGCGAGCGGCCCTTATTTTCGCGCCGCCAGGTATTGCGACAGGGCGTCGAGCTGCGGTGCCGTCAGCCGATCGCCGAAGGAGGGCATCTCCGCGTCGGGATCGACGAGCTCCGGGTCTTCTATCCATCGCCGCAGCGTCGCGGCGTCGTGCTTGGCTCCCGCCTGGGACAGGTCGGGACCCTCGTCCCCCCCATCACCATCGATCCTGTGGCATCCGATGCAGTAGCGGGCGAAGACCGGCGCGACGATCTCGACCTGCGGCGGGAAGCCGGGATACGGCTCACGCGCGGCGCGACGTGCGTAGGCGGCCATCGCGGCCGCTTCGCGTTCGTTCACCTCGTACGGTGGCTCACGAAGCCCCGGAGCAATCATCTCGGGATCGAGCACGTGGGCTTCGAGCCACTCCGGTCCTCGAGTGGCCGGCAGCCCTTCCAGCGGCTCCGACACGCCGGTGTCGGAGTGGCACCGGGCGCAGTTGGACTTCTGCGCCATCGGACGACCGCCGATCTCCCGGAGCGTCCATGTGTCGCCGGACGCTGCCGTCACCGGACTGTCCTTCCAGCCGAGCGTGGTCAACACGGCGACCGCGGCGACGCCCACCGCGACGACGGCCATGACGGCGCGGCGCCGCCTGGGGTCCCGGTGGGGCCCGCGATCGATCCACGGGAGCAGGGCCAGAAATCCGGCCGCGAGACCCGGAATCACCATCGCGCCGACGACTTCCCATTTGCCGGGGAAATATTTGAGCAGCTCGAACAGGCCGAGGAAATACCACTCGGGCCGGGGAATGAACGTCGCGTCGGTGGGATCGGCGGGACCTTCGAGCGGCGGCATGCCACGCCAGGCGAACGCGACGAGCGCCGCCAGCACCAGCAGGATCATCGTGACGTCGCGCGAGGCCTGCGCGGGATAGAAC
>JALZOC010000107.1 GCA_030857365.1 Acidobacteriota bacterium | reverse complement strand
AATGTGATCTCGGGACCGTCTGGACCCGGAGTTGAATCCATCGCCGTGCCCGGAACGGAGCCGGTGATGCTGACGGGACTCCCCGGGCGCTCCGCACCGGTCGTGATATCCAGCGCGTGCAGCCGCTGCACGTACGACTCCCCCTCCTTCGTCCGTGCCACCAGATACAGCGTGCCGGCTGCCTTGTCGATCACCGGCGTACCCTGGATGCCCACGTTGCCGACGATATTCAGATTGGCAGCCACGATGTCCGTGATCGGGACAGGTGTGACGACCGGCGGGTTCGTGAAGTTCCTGCTCCACAGGGGCACCTGCGAGGCCGCATCGGCATCGAAGGCATACACCCTGTCGTTCATCGTCGCGACATACAGGACGTTGCGTGGAGCCCCGTTGACGACGACGCCGCTCACATACAGCGGCTGCGCGTACACCGAGCCATCCACCGGGTAGGTGTAGAGCTTGCCGAAGCGATCGACGCTGACGTTGGCGGCGGTGAGTGTCGTTTCCCGGAGGTTCGCGCCCGTCCGCTGGGGATTGTACCGGTTGGTGAGGATGTCGATCTGCGCCTGCAGGGCAACGGGCGCCAGCAGCGCGAGCACCGCGAGCAGCATCGAAGGGCCCGCCTGCGACGGGCGGCGCAGCGTGGCGGCGCAGCGGCGTGCGACCGCGAGCATCTGAAGCATCATTGGAACCGTCCGGCAAAAGGAAAGAGGATTGGGCGCAGACTGCGGGCCCAGGGACCGGACAGCCGCCGCTCAGATGTCTCGGGGGTCGGAGGACTGTCATTCGACATCGCATCGCCCCTGACGTCAAGCTCGGCTGGCCCGATCCATGTAGTGGCCGACCGAGCCCAGCCGTTTGCAAGCGCGACGCCAAGGCAGGCCCGCGACTGCCGGCGGCAGTTCGGCGTGTTTACTGGGCGTTTTTGACGGAGGCCGCTGACCCGGGTTAGAGGATCGTCCGGTCGGTGGAGTCGCGTAGCCCTTTCAGGGTAAGCAGGCGCTCTCTCGAAGCGCCATAGGGCGGCTCGCATCCCCCGGGGCAGGACCACCAGGCCAGGTTCGCCAGGTGCGGGCGACTGACGCTCCACGAAATCCGGCAGCTCCGGCAGACGGCGACAATGCCGTCGTCGAAGATCACGTCGACGCCGTGCGCCGGCAGTTCACTGCGGGCTTTCCCGCGCAGGACCGTGCGCACGGCCTGCAGCAAGGCGTCCTGCGAGGGGGTGCTGGCGTGTGCTCTCGTACGGCGCGCTGATTCGACCCCGATTGGCTGATTGCGCTTGCTCACGTTCGGTCCTCCGCCGGATTCGGCGGGGGCCGAGAGCGCAAAAGAGGCGCCACATCAGCGCCCGTCAGATTGCGAAGTTTCGGAACATTTCAAAGGTATGTGCGCGCAGCTCATCGTTATTCGACCGCGTTTAGCCGCTGTCCGATTACCGATCCGTAATTCAACGCGATCGCCTCCGCTCCCCGTGCGGAGCGACTACGAGGCTCGCGCCGCAGCCGCTTCGCGGCGCATGCGCGTGGACTCGGTCACGGGCGAGCAGCGAGGTCGGATTCCACGTAACGCGGCCGGATCATCAGCACCAGGAAGATGGAGACGATCGCAAAGCTCGCGAAGACACCGAAGATGCCGAAGAGCGGGACCTGCCGGTCGCGCAGTACGCCGAAGCCCCAGTCGGCGAAGCCGCCACAGCTGATGCTCACGAGATTCATGATGCCGTAGCCGGTCGCGCGCAGCTCCGGGCGGGCGATCTGCGAGAGGATGGGCATGTTGTTGGAGTCGAAAAATCCCCAGCCAAGGCCGAACAGGACCAGGAACGCGACAGCCACCCACAGCAGCCCGGTCTGCGGCGCATAGCCGACGCCGAACATCGCGGGAACGATGAGCGACATGCCGATCGCGCTGACGTAAATGCGTCCGCGATCCGTCCGGCGCATCCAGCGATCCGCGAGCCAGCCTCCGCCCAGAGCGCCCACGATGGCGGCCACCTGCCAGTACACGGTGGCGGAGACGCCCGCGAGTCCCTGGCCGATGCCGAACTCCGCCTTGAGAATCGCGGGCATCCAGTCGCGCACGATCCAGCCGGCCAGCGCCGGCAGCGTGAAGTACAGCACCAGGAGAATGAACGAGGGATTGCCGAGCAGCTCGCGCAGCGCACCACCCGGCGACGTGCGCGGCCGGTCACCGGCGCCCTCCCGGGGAGGATTGCGGAGCAGGAGGAACAGCGGCACCGCGTAGGCGATACCCACGATGCCGCACACCTCGAAGGCCATCCTCCATCCGAGCCCCGGCTGGTCGGCGACGTACCCGCCGAACCCGCCGATGATCACCCCGACGTAGATACCCATCTGGTGCAGGCCGACGGCCCGCGACCTCGTGGCGCCGGTGTGGAAGTCGGTGATGAGCGCCAGCGCCGCGGGAATGTAGAACGCCTCGCTGATGCCCATGAGCGCACGGGTCGCGAGCAGCTGCTCGTAGGTCGTGACGTGCCCCGTCATCCAGGTGACGATCGACCAGACCAGCAGGCTGCCGGCGATCACATGCCGGCGGCTGTACCGGTCGGCGAGATACCCGCCGACGGGGCTCAGG
This sequence comes from Acidobacteriota bacterium, assembly GCA_030857365.1. Lineage (GTDB taxonomy): Bacteria > Acidobacteriota > Vicinamibacteria > Vicinamibacterales > 2-12-FULL-66-21 > JALZOC01. The sequence continues at coordinate 4,927 of JALZOC010000107.1, read as the reverse complement.
AACGCGTAGACCCACTTGAAGAGCGCGAGGACGGTGCCCCAGCTGGCCTCGCGGCCGATGTCGGGGATGTCCTGCATGACCGAGAACTTCATCGACGCCAGCATCTGGCGATCGAGGTAGTTGAGGAGCGCCACCGGGACGAGCAGCGCGACGACGAACCACGCGTAGCGGGTGGGAGATGCCTCTGAAAGGGTCGCGCTCACGGTCAGAAGACTATACGGGCCCGGTGGTACACGTCTACCGCCGGCAGCCGATGGCTAGCGGTACACGACGGGCCGCGGACGCACGAGCCGCTCGATCTGGGGCACGTCGAACTCCGCGAGGAGCCCGAAGGCGAACATCTCCGGCATTTCCTCGGCCGAGATGCTGCGGTCGAGGACCTCGCGCAGCGTCTGCCAGCCGCCGTTCAGCTCGACGCCGCTGATTGCCTCGGGTTCGAGCGCGGCGGCGACGAGGGCGATGAGGCTCGTGCGCGGCCCGCGTGCCGCGATCGCGACCGGACTCCCGTGGCGTGCCGCCAGCCACCGCGCCGACGCCGCCACCTGGCTCGCCTGGATGCCGAGTGGCCGCTCGCCCAGCGCAGACACCAGCAGGCCGAACAGGAAGTCGCGCTCGCCCAGGGCGGACTCTCCGAAGTAGAACGGATCCATGGCCGCGACGCGGCGCCCGTCGCCGAGCAGCCGGCGTGCGATCTCGCCCGCGGAGCCGCGACCCTCGTCCGCGAGGACGAGCGTCGTCCCCTTCACCGCGCCGGCAGGCCCCAGCTCCACGAGGGGCACGGTCCAGTGTTCCATGTGCAGCCGCCAGGACGCGGCGTTCCCGGGGCCCTGGCTCTCCGGGAAGGCGGGAGCGGCGCGCACTTCGTACCGGCGCGCGCGCAGGAGATCCGACAGCCGCTCGCGGCGGGGCTCTCCCGCGGCCGGCAGTCCGGTGGCGATGCGCGTTGCGATCGACTGGAAGTCGGCGTTGCCCGACGGGAGCGGCGTAGCAAGCGCGGCGACCTCCCGCAGCTCGCCGCTGACATCGATCTCCCGCGGGTCGAAGCCGGTGCTGCCGTTAAAAAAGTGCCTGTGCAGGAATCGGTACAACGCTTCGCGGTTGTCGCGCTCGTAGTTGTGGCCTTCGTCGTGGTTCACGTGATACGCGAAGCGCCCGGCCGCATCCAGCAACCGGAACACGGGCGCGGCCCACTGCACCATCGGCCCCGCGGCGTGGTCGGCCTTGAAACAGCAGTTGTCCCTGGCGTTGTAGGTCAGCTGCAGCGGACGCGGCGCGACGAGCGCGTTCAGATGCGGGTAGTCGGCAATCGTCGCCAGGTCGGACGGGGTCTGTTCCGAGTCGCCGAGATCCGTGTTGGGCCACTGCGCCCGTGTGACGTAGCTCGCGTGGCCGGCCACCGGATTCGAAAGCGTGACTCTCGTGTCGAGCGCGCTCAGGATGATCGTCTGCCAGCCGCCGCCCGAGAGCCCCGTCACGCCGATGCGCGTGCGATCGGCGTGCGGCAGCGCCACCGCGATGTCGAGCGAGCGCCGAAGTGATTCGTAGAACACCGCCAGCCCCGCCGTACCGACGAGGTCGAGCTGATTCATCCGGTAGTGGAGCAGGCCCTTGCTCGCCAGCTGCCCCTGGCCAATCCATTCGACGTTCAGCGCATACAGGCCCTTCTTCGCCAGGTTGATGCAGCGCGCCTGGATGTAGGGATTGGCGACGCCGGTGCCCTCGTGGCCGTTCACGTTCAGGACGACAGGCGTTGGCGTCGAGGGGGCCGGGAGCGGTTCGTACAGCAGCGCCGGCACGTGCAGGCCGGGGACCGCCTCGAACCGCAGCTTGCGGATGATGTAGCCGTCGCCGCGAATCTCGCCCATCGGCTCGACCTTGACGGCCTGCTGCCGCCAGTCGCGCGCGGCGCCGCGATAGACGACCTCGTCGAGGATCCGCCGCCGAAGCGAGGCCGCGTACGCCTCCCAGGCCTTTGGGTCCTGCGGAATCTGGAGGAGTGGCACCATCGATGCCGTCCACACCTGTGTGTCCACACGGGTCTGATTCGGGGCCAGGATGGGACGCTTCAAGGCGTCCTCGACGCCGGGCTGCGCGAGCAGCAGAAGGCAGGCAACCGGAAGCAGGATGAACTTCATAAGGCCACTCTATACCGCGCGGCTCAGTCCGCGAGGTCCTGGAGGTCTTGCGAGGCGATCTCGGCCGTCATCGTGTGGGACGCGCCTGGCGCGAGCGAGCATGCATGCGCATCCACATTGCAGGTTTCCACACAGAGCATCTGCGTCCACTCGTCGTCTTCGAAGTCCGGCATTGCGCGTGCCTTGTCGATCCACGGATTCCAGACGACAGTCGAGGCGGAGCCTGTCTTGCTGATAGTGATGCGCCGCCGCCCGGCGGGGTCGTGGATGACGCAATCGGCGCGCGTGTCCAGGTAGATCCGGTCGGTCTCGCCGGCGAAGCGCACCGGCTCGTTTCCCTGCCAATCCCGCTGGAGACCGCCGGCCTTGTCCAGGTACTCGGACCCCTCGAGGCCCGTCACTGTCGCGCGGCGGATGTCGCCGACGCTGAAGTAGGTGTGGAGCGCCTCCTCGAAGGTGAACGGATCCGCCCCGTCGTTGTGAACTTCCAGTTCCATCCGGAGCACGGTCCCCAGGGTGATCCGGTGAACGAGGCGGAAGCGGCAGGGCCACTGACGCGAGACATCCGCGCCCTCGAGCTCCATCGCCAGCGTCACGATCCCCGCGGCGTCCTCGCGCGCCTCGACCAGCGTCCACTCGCGCAGCCGCGCAAAGCCGTGCGCGGGTGCGGACCGATCGGCGCCGTTCGGACCGAACCACGGGAAGCAGATCGGCACGCCTCCTCGGATCGCCCTTCCGGGCTCGAACACGCTGTTGCGGCTCAGCCAGAGAACGGGATTCCTCGCGGAGGCGGGATGCCACGCCGTGACATGCGCCCCTTGAAGAAAAACCTCCGCGACGCACTGCGCCCCATGGATGCGGACGCGCCGCAGCCCGCCGGCCCCTTCCTCGATTCGCACCGAGGGGGGCAGCGCGGTGGCGGAGAGGTCGGCAAAGTCGGCCATGTGGCTGGGTGCGCCCGAACTGCCGGCGGGGCTGCCGGTTGCGCGGCTATCTTAGCGCGCCTCCCGGTGCTGTCCGCCGCCAACCAGCTCGTCCGTCCCCCGGACCCGTGTTCGGACAACGGTGGTAGGCTAACGAACCGATCGCGGAAACATACAGCCCATGGAATGGACGCCGGAAGACCGAATCGCGTTACGACGAGCGAAGACCCTGCTCGAGCACCCCTCGCTCGCCATGCGGATCGCGAACACCGTCGGGGTTCCCATCGAGAAGGTCCTTGCGTCGCTGCCCGAAGGCGCGGCCCTCGCCGTGCGTGGGGCGACGACGAAGGCGCTGCATGCGGCGCTGCGTGCGGCGACGTCGATGATGGACGAGAGGCCCCGCGTCTCCGCGGAGCGGCTTCATATGCTTGCGGTGGCCGCGACGGGCGCTGCCGGCGGCGCGTTCGGCGTCGCCGCTCTCGCGGCGGAGCTCCCCGTGTCGACCACGATCATGCTGCGGTCGATTGCCGATATCGCTCGAAGCGAGGGACACTCGATACTCGCCAACGACGTGAAGCTGCGATGCCTGGAGGTGTTCGCGCTCGGGGGACCTGGACGCGGCGATGATGCGGCCGAATCCGGTTATTTCGCCGTCCGCGCCGCGCTCGCGAGGGGAATCAGCGAGGCGGCGGAGTATCTCGCGATGCGCGGAGTGAGCGGTGAGGCGGGGCCGGCGCTCGTCGGGTTGATCACAAAGATCGCCGCGCGCTTCGGCATCCCCGTGAGCGAAAAGCTCATGGCGCAATCCGTGCCGGTTATCGGCGCGGCCGGCGGCGCCGCGATCAACGTGCTCTTCATCCGGCACTTCCAGGATGTGGCGCGCGGCCATTTCACCGTGCTGCGCCTCGAGGAGAAGTACGGGGCGGGCGCCGTCGCCTCGGCGTATGGGGCAATCGGGGTGGCCGACTGAAACTCGGGATTCGGGACTCGGGACTGGGAAGCGTTCGTCCCGGCACAGGGCAACCCTCCGCGTTCGGCAGCCGGCTTCCCAGCGGGGAAAATCTGTTACATCGCCTACGCTGCCGTCGTCCTGCTGGCAGTCGTGAAACGCCCGGCGCCCTCTCGCGCCAGACACACGCATCCTGTCTCGAAGACCAGCAAACGTCGTACCTCCGGGCCATCAACGTTCAGCTGAGGCGTCTGGTGGTGGCGCGGCTGTTGCCTTCACAGGACGTCATGAAAGGCGCGCCCAAGCCCAGGCGTGAACGGCGGGAAACCCTCCGATGTCCCACGTGCGCCCGCGCCGCGGTGAAGCGCGAGACGACAGTCATGGGCAAAGAAGTGACCTGCGCATTGCGGTGCTCCACGTGTGGCGCCACATGGGCCGACAGGCGCAGGCCTGCAAACGATTCCTGAGGGCGGCCAGTCCTGCTCGGCGCGCACGGCGCCGTGCTGCTGCTCCTTCTCGTGCCCTGGGCAGGCGCGGCCTCCGATCGCGCCAGCGCTGGCGGCGCGGGCGTCTCCCGACCGTCTTCTTCGGGTTCGCGCTTTCGTGGACCGGAAGTCACGCAGCGCTTGACGAGCCTCGTCGAGGCGTTCGACTTCAAACTGCGTGGTCGCAAAGATCTGCTCGAGCGCTGCGGCAATCTCCTCTCGTGCATAGCTGTACACGGTTCTGAGAACCCACACGAGCTCACACAGCACGGCCGTGTTCACGACAAACTGCTCTCCCCGAGCGGTCGCGGCTTCGATGAAGCCGGCCGCCTTCGCGTACTGCGCCGGATCGTCCCGTGTGAGGTACCGCACCAGCACGTTGGTGTCCAGCCCGGCGAATCATGATCAACGCCGCCTCCGCGGGATGCGTTTCGT
>JALZOC010000718.1 GCA_030857365.1 Acidobacteriota bacterium | reverse complement strand
CTCCAGGGCAATGTGGGGCTCCGCGTCCCGCCCGGCACACAGGCGGGGCGGCGGTTTCGCATCACGGGCCGGGGTGCGCCGTCCGCATCCGGCGGGCGGGGGGATCTCGTGGTCGAAGTGAAAATCGTGCTGCCCGAGTTCGTCGACGAGCGCTCGAAGGAACTGATGCGCGAGTTCGGGCGGCTCAACAGTCAAGACGTTCGAAGAGATCTGCACGTATGACGGCGAAGCGCTCAGGCAAGGCGTACTACATGATCAGCGCGGTGGCGCAGAAGTACAACATCCACCCGCAGACACTCCGCCTGTACGAGCGCGAAGGGCTGCTGAAGCCGTCGCGCACGGAGGGGAACACCCGCCTCTATTCCGAGGAGGATCTCGAACAGCTCGAAACCATCCTGTCGCTCACGCGCGACCTCGGCGTCAACCTGGCCGGCGTCGAGATCATCCTCAACATGCGTCACAAGATCGAAGCGATGCAGGGCGAGGTCAACGAGTTCATCGACTACGTCAAACACGAGCTCTCGCGCGGCATCGGCGACTGGGAGCAGCGGCTCAGCACCGCTCTCGTCAAGTCGTCCCCGACCGACCTCGTCCGGGCGTCAGTCGCGCAGACACAGACCGAGCGCACCGAGGAGCCCGAAGAGATCGAGGAGCCCCGACGCAAGGCGTAGCCGACGCTCCGGTCGTACGTGAACTGAGTTACAATCGCGGCTTCCCGATGCCCTGCCAGCTCTGCGACGATACCGGATGGAAAGCCGTGGAGGCGGAGGGCGCACGCCGCGTCGTTCGCTGCGACTGCTGGCGCGAAGGGCTGACGACGCGCCTGCTCGACGAGGCGCGCATCCCGCCGCGATACCGGCGCTGCGACCTCGAGACGTTCGTGACGTATCCGAACGAGAAGCTTCTCGGGGCCGTCAAGATGGCGAGGCGGTTCGCCGAGCATTTTCCCGAGCCGCGCAAGAGCCTCTGCCTGATTGGCCCCCCCGGCATCGGCAAGACACACCTCGCCGTGTCCGTCCTCCGGAGCGTGATCCTGGCCAAGGGCGCCCGCGGCCTGTTCTACGACGTGCGGGATCTGCTGCGGGTGATCCGCAGCACGTACAACCCGCTGGTGCGCACGGCGGAGATGGATATTCTCCGGCCGGTGATGGAGGCCGACATCCTGGTGCTCGACGACATCGGCTCCGAAAAAACCTCGGAGTGGGTCGAAGAGACGATGAACCTGATCGTCAACACCCGGTACAACGAGCGGCGGCACACCATCTTCACGTCGAATTACGAGGACACGCCCGACGACGCGGATCCAGACTGCCTCAAGGCGCGGATCGGGTTCCGGATCCATTCGAGGCTGCACGAGATGTGCGACTTTCTCGAGTACGACGGCGCGGATTACCGGCACCTGCCGCCCAATGGCGGAGTCGACGACCTCGTCATGCTGTGGAAGCGGGCCGGCAAGCGGACGCTGCCCACGCGGGCCAAGGGGCCCGTGCGGGCGCAGCTGAAGCCGCAGGACGGCAAGGCGGAACTCGGGTGGTCGGGCGGAAAGGCCGGTTCGTAGGCCGTTCACGATGTCGCTCGGGCTGTATCTCCACATCCCTTTCTGTGCGTCCATCTGCAGCTATTGCAATTTCAACCGCGGGCTCTTCGAGTCCGGGCTGAAGGACCGGTACGTGGCCGCGCTCGAGCGGGAGATCCGGGCGCACGCCAGAACCGTCCCGGGGGTTGCGGCTCCACCCGCGGACACGATTTTCTTCGGCGGCGGCACGCCGTCGCTCCTCGAACCCGCCGAAATCGGCCGCCTCGTGCGCGCCTGCCGCGAGACGTTCGACGTGAGCGCTGACGCGGAGGTCACGCTCGAGACCAATCCCGAAACATCGACGCTCCGCCGGATGGAAGGATTCCTGGAGGCTGGCGCCAATCGCGTCAGCTTCGGGGTCCAGTCGTTTCGCGAGACCGAACTGAAGCGGCTCGGACGCATTCATTCTGTCGAGCGGGCACACGACGCCGCGCGGGAAGCGCGCGCCGCGGGATTCGGGAACATCAGCCTCGACCTGATGATGTGGCTGCCGGAGCAGAGCGTCAGCGACTGGCGCACCAATGTGGAGGCCCTGATCGGCATCGGGCCCGAGCACGCATCGTTGTATCTGCTCGAGTTGTATCCGAACGCGCCGCTCAAAGAGGAGATGGCGCGCGCGGGATGGTCGCTCGCGCCCGACGACGACGCCGCGGAGATGTACCTGTGGAGCATGGGACGGCTCGAGGAAGCGGGCTACCGGCAGTACGAGATTTCGAACGTGGCGCGCGAGGGGTTCGCCTCGCGCCACAACCTCAAATACTGGCAGGACGGCGAGTGGCTTGGTTTCGGCTGCGGCGCCCACTCGACCGCCGGCGGCGCCCGCTGGAAGAATGTCTCTTCGACGGAGGAGTATGTGCGCCGCCTGGACGCCGGCGAGCCCGTGGCGGAGGGCCGGAAGGAACTCGGGCGCGCGACACGGATGGAGGAAGCGA
>JALZOC010000717.1 GCA_030857365.1 Acidobacteriota bacterium | reverse complement strand
GGATGAGTCTGGAATGGAGCGCCGGAAAGGGAGCACACAGGAAACTTCCACCGCGGAGGCGCGGAGAACGCGAAGACGCACGGAGGGCTGAACTGGCGGTGGAGTGAGGCGGAGCCGTGGAAGCTGGTGGTCGGGCGCCGTGCGCCTCCGTGCCCTTCGCGACTCCGTGGTTGATCCGGGCCGTGGCCCCCGTCAACTCAAAGCGATGGGAACCCCGAGCGGCCGGATCAGCGGGCGATCTTCAGCCGCGCACCGGGGCACCCCTGGCAGCCTGGCCGGTTGCGCGCTCCGGTGAGCTTCTACCACGAACCGAGTCGACGCCGGGGGCGCATGCAAGACCTTATCCAGCACGCACACACGCACTTCCGCGGGACTACCCCTGCGGGCTCTTCTCATGCTAGAGTCACAGCTCACCTTCTCCCGTTAACCGGTTTTCTTTCTCCGTGGAGAGCCTTGGCTGCTCGACGCTATTCCATCGTGCTGGCGGATCGCACCAGCGGCGTGGTGCGCCGGGGAACCGTGCCGCTGTGGCCTGCGCTGACGGGCGCCGCGATGCTGTTCGCGCTCCCCGTTCTGGTCGGGCTCGGCGCGCGCTGGAGTGCGCAAGCGGCGATCGCCGATCTCAACCGGTCGAATACGGCCCTCCAGATGGAGAACAGCAGCTATCGCCAGGCGACCGCCCAGCTGACGACCCAGCTCACGTCGCTGCAGACGGCCGTCGACGCGCTGGGAACCCAGGCCGCGGTGGATCCCGCGGCAAGCCGCGCGATGGACAGACTGCCGGCGGTGGTCAGGTCGCGCGCCATGGGTGGCGGCGGGTCGGCTCTCCTGCCCCCAGCCCTCGGTGGCGCACTGTCCGCCCCGGACACCACGTTCGGCGCGCTGCGTGAGCTGTTGACGGTGCTCGAGGACCGGCTCGATATCGTGCGAAACGGCGTCGAGCGGCGTCAGGCCCTGGCCGCCGCCACCCCGTCGATCTGGCCGGTCGTCGGATGGCTCTCCTCACCATTCGGCACACGGCGCGATCCGTTCACCGGCGGTCGTGATTTCCATCCGGGGCTGGACATCTCGGCGGACGCCGGCGTTCCCGTTCACGCGCCAGCCGACGGCGTCGTGGCGAGCGCCGCACCGAACGGCAATTACGGCAACCTCATCGTCCTCGATCATGGGTACGGCATCACGACCCGATTCGGGCATCTGTCGAAGTTCGCCGCACGCGCCGGTGACCCGGTTCGCCGCGGCGAGGTCATCGGGTATGTGGGGTCGACCGGACGCTCGACGAGCGCACACCTGCATTACGAAATCCTGCTCAACGGACAGCTCACCAACCCCCTCAAGCTGCTCGCCGGCCGTTAACCGTTTCCTCCGCCTGACCGGCCTCGGCCAAGCCGACGGCGGTCCGCCGAAGCGCTTCGCCCAAAGGCGGAAGCCATGTTGTTGTACAATCGCTTGATAGCCCTGTCGGACCCGCCCCTCAATGATTGTTGATACTCTCCTCGCGAAGGTCATCGGCACGCAGAACGAGCGTGACCTGAAGCGTCTGCGGCCGCTGGTTGCCGCAATCAGTGCGAAAGAGCCGGAGATCGAGACGCTTTCCGACGAGCAGCTCCGCGGACGGACCGCGGAATTCCGCCAGCGCCTCGCCAACGGCGAAACACTCGAGGACCTGCTACCCGAGGCATTTGCGGTCGTTCGCGAGGCAGGCCGGCGCGTGCTCAAGATGCGGCACTTCGACGTTCAGCTGATCGGCGGAATCGTTCTCCACCGGGGCAAGATCGCCGAAATGAAGACGGGCGAAGGAAAAACGCTCGTCGCGACCCTCCCCGCTTATCTGAATGCGCTCGAGGGGAAGGGCGTCCACGTCGTCACGGTCAACGATTACCTCGCGCGGCGCGATTCCGAGTGGATGGGCCGGCTCTACCGGTTCCTCGGGATGTCGGTTGGCGTCATCCAGCACGATCTGAACGACCAGGAGCGGCAGGTCGCGTACGGCAGCGACATCACGTACGGCACGAACAACGAGTTCGGTTTCGACTACCTGCGCGACAACATGAAGTTCGACCTCGCGCACTACGTGCAGCGCGGGCACAACTTCGCGATCGTGGACGAGGTCGACAGCATCCTCATCGACGAGGCGCGGACGCCGCTCATCATCTCGGGGCCCGCCGAGGAATCGACCGACCTCTATTACGAGGTCGACCGCATCATCCCCCGGCTGACGCCTGGGGCGGTGACGCAGGGCAACGTCAAGGCGGAGGATCGCGAGGAGCTCGAGAAGACCGGCGACTACCTGGTCGATGAAAAGCACAAGACGGTCACCCTGACGGAAACCGGCATGGCCAAGGCGGAGAAGATGCTCGAGCACCGGCTGCAGCCCGGCGGGCTCTACGACCCGCTGAACATGCCGCTGCTCCACCACATCAATCAGGGGCTCCGCGCTCACACGCTCTTCCGTCTCGACGTCGATTACATGATCAAGGACGGCGGCGTCGTGATCGTGGACGAGTTCACCG
>JALZOC010000716.1 GCA_030857365.1 Acidobacteriota bacterium | reverse complement strand
GTGCAGGTCCATGTCCAGGATGGCAGCGGCGAGGTACTCCACCGTCTCGTAGCCCTGGTTGAACTTCTCGGACTCCTGGATCCTGTCGACCAGCGCCTGCGGCATCGGCTCGCCCGTCTTGTGATGCCGGGCGAATTTGTCGAGCACCTCGCGCGTCAGCAGCCACCGCTCGTTCACCTGCGACGGGTATTCGACGAAGTCGCGCGGGGTCCCCGCCAGGCCGGGATACGTGATGTCCTGCAGCAGGCCGTGCAGCGCATGCCCGAACTCGTGAAACAGCGTCGTCGCATCGTCGCGCGAGATGAGCGTCGGCTCGGTGGCCGCGGCTTTCACGAAGTTGTTGTTGTTCGACGCGATCGCCGTGACGTGGCCGTCGAGCTTGTGCTGGGTCCGGTAACTCGACGCCCATGCTCCCGAGCGCTTGCCCGCCCTCGCGAAGTTGTCGAGGTAGAACAGGCCGCGGTGCGTGCCGGACGGCGTGTCGACCACTTCGAACACGCGGACGTCCGCGTGGAAGACCGGCACCTTGCCGGTGATCTCTGTGAACCGGATGTCGTACCGGCGCTCGGCCGACCACATCGCCGCCGCGACCATGTTGTCGAGCTCGAAGTACGGCTTCAACTCCCCCTGGTCGAGGTTGTACCTGTCCTTCCTGACCTTCTCGGCGTAATACAGGTAGTCCCATGGCTCAATCGTGATCGCCGCTCCCTCTTTGGCCGCGATGGCCGTCATGCCGGCGACTTCCTCCTTCACGCGGCCGACAGCGGCAGGCCAGACCCTCATCATCAGCGCCTGCGCGGACTTCGGATCGCCGGCCATCGTGTCTGCCATCCGCCAGTGCGCGTGACTGGCGTACCCGAGCAGCCTCGCGCGTTCGGCACGCAGGCTCACGATCCTGGCAATCGTTGCCTTGGTGTCGTTCGCGTCGCCGTTGTCGCCCCGCGCCTTGAACTTCTTCCAGACCTGCTCGCGGAGATCCCGCCTCGTGGAGAACGTGAGGAACGGATCGACGCTGGACCGCGTGTTGACGATCGCCCACTTGCCCGACAGCCCCCGCTCGTCGGCCGCGGCCCTGGCGGCGGAGACCATCGACGCCGGCAGCCCCGCGGTATCCGCCTCGCCTTCGAGCACGGTCCAGGTGTTCTCGTCGGCGAGGACCTTTGCACGAAAGTCGGAGAACAACGTCGCGAGCTGCTGGTTGATCCCGGACAGCTTCCCCTTCTGCGCCTCGTCGAGCCGCGCTCCCCGGCGCACGAAGCTGTCGTAGGTCCGCTCCGTCAGGCGCTTCTGCTCGGGGGTCAGGCCCGACGCGGCCGGCAACCGATGCACCGCCTCGATGCGCTTGAAGAGGCCCGGATTGAACGTGATGGCGTCCTCCGCCGCCGACAGCCTGGGCTGCCATTCACGATCGAGCGCCTGGATTTCGGGAGTGCCGACGTTCTGGCGGAGCACAGCGAAGAGCGGCGCCACCCTGTCGAGCGTGTCGCCGGAACGCTCCAACGCCGCGATCGTGTTCTCGAACGTCGGCGGCGCTGAACTGGAGGCGATGGCGTCGATTTCGGCGCGCCGGTCGGCCAGAGCCGCCTCGAAGGCGGCCGGGAAGAGCTCCGGCTTCGCCTGATCCCAGGGCGGGACTCCGCCGTACGGGCCGCTCCATGGCACGACGAGCGGGTTCGGGCGGCTGCTCGCAGCCGCGGGCGCCTGCGGCCTTTCGGGGGACGTGAACGCACCGAGCGCGATTACACCGGCGGCGAGAATAAGCATCGTAAGCATCTGGCTCCCTGGGCCTGCTGAGTTGTGCGGGAGAATGCGGCCGGGCCGCGCGTCGCGTCTTGACTCCTCCAAGGATAGCAACGGACGACGACCGGAGATCAACTCGGACCCGGAACAGAGCCTCAGTTGAACAGATTGAGGAACAGCGTGATCAGCAGCGCGTTGGCGAAGTCGATGAAGAAGGCGCCGACGAGCGGCACGACCAGATACGCCTTCGGCGCGGGCCCGTAGCGCTCGACGAGGGCGCCCATGTTGGCCATGGCGTTCGCCGACGTGCCGAGCATGAAACCGCAGAAGCCGCCCGACATCACCGCCGCGTCATAGTCCCGGCCCATGAGACGGGGCAGAACGAAGATGCAGACGAGCGCGATGAGCGCGATCTGCGCGGCAAGGATGATGATCAGCGGGGTCACCAGGCCGGCGAGCTCCCAGAGGCGGAGCGTCATCAGCGCCATGACCAGGAAGAGCGCGAGCGAGATGTTCCCGATGTCGTCGATCACCCGCTGGGACAACCGGAGCGCACCGGTGAGGTCGTCCAGGTTGCGGAAGAGCGCGGCGACGAGCATGGCGCCGATGTAGGCCGGCAAGGTCAGCCCGGCGCGCGTGAGCCAGCCACTGACCCAGATCCCGGCGCCGACGCTGACAAGCATCACGACGAGGTGCTTCAGGAGCACGTAGGACTCGACGTCCTCCCCGGCCGGCGAGGCGATGATCTCTGGGGGGAGCCGCTGCTCCGCGAGG
>JALZOC010000715.1 GCA_030857365.1 Acidobacteriota bacterium | reverse complement strand
CGGCTTCGACACGCTGGCCGTTCGCATCTGGAGCGCCACCAGCGAGGGATTCTTCGCACGTGCCGCGGCGCCCGCGCTGCTGATGGTGCTGGTTGCCGCCATCTCGCTCTCCCTTGTCCTGCGCCAAGAGCGAAGCCGATGACGACCATGGCCGCGCGACCGGAGGTCACAATGCCGCAGATGACCAATCCGCTCGACGATCCACAGCTCGCCTTCCGCACGCTGGCGCTCAAAAAGGCGTTCGACGACGTCATCGCGGTTGACGGCGTCGACCTGGACGTGCGGCGCGGCGAGTTTCTCTCGGTGCTCGGCCCATCGGGCTGCGGAAAGACGACCCTGCTGCGGCTGGTGGCCGGATTCGAGCGACCCGACAGTGGCGGCATCGAGATCGGTGGACGCGTTGTCGCCGGCCCGCGGCGTCACCTGCCTCCCGAGCAGCGGCTCATCGGCATGGTCTTCCAGGAGTCGGCCCTCTTCCCGCACCTGGACGTCGCCGGAAATATCGGGTTCGGGCTGCCGCGCCGCAATAGAGAGAGCCGGATCGCCGAGCTCATCGCGCTGGTCGGCATGGCAGGCTTGCAGCGACGCATGCCGCACGAGCTGTCCGGCGGTCAGCAGCAACGAGTGGCGCTCGCGCGCGCACTCGCTCCGCACCCCGCCCTGATCCTGCTTGACGAGCCGTTCAGCAGTCTGGACGCGACGCTCCGCTCGCAGCTGCGCGTGGACGTTCGGGAGATCCTGCGCAGCGCTGGGGCCACCACGCTCTTCGTCACGCATGACCAGGGAGAGGCGCTCGAGATCAGCGACCGTGTGGCCGTGATGCGTGCCGGACGCATCGAGCAGGTCTCCACGCCCGCCGAGCTCTACCTGCGTCCGGTCAATCGCTTCGTGGCGGGATTCGTCGGTGAGGCGAATCTGCTCCCCGGTGAAGTACGGCATGGCGAGGTTGAAACCCTGGTGGGCCGATTCCGCGGCGAACCCGGCGCCCTCGCCGATGGCGTCCATGCAGAGGTCCTGCTGCGGCCCGAGCAACTGCACATGCTGCCGGTCGACGGACTCGCGAGCGTGCCCCGGCCCGAGAGCGTGCTCACGGTCATCCGCCGAGTCTTTCACGGCTCGGAGGTCCATCACGTGCTTCGCAGCGCAACCGGCTTCGAGTTCGAGGCGGCCACACCATCGAGTGCCACGATCGAGGTCGGCACGCGAGTGATCGCGCACGCGCGCGCCCGCGATGTCCCGGTCTACCCGCTCGACGGCGAGTAGGCTCCCATGAAGTCGAGGATCTCGCGCCAGGAGGCGTCGCTCGCATCGGCGAATTCAGCCGCCTTCCGGTCAAAAAACGAGTGCGGGGCATTCTCATAGACGACGGTCCGGTGTTCCACACTGGCTTCGTCGAGGGCTCGGTCGAAGATCTCGTGATGTTCGGCAGGAATGCCCGCATCGGCACCCCCGTAGATGGCGAGGACGGGGCAGGCAAACCGTGAGGCCTCGTCGGCCGGGGCAGGGAGGCCCGTCCGATGCGGACCGACTGGCCATGGATACAGGCCGATGACGCCCGCAAGCCCGTGCCCTCTGGCCGCCTGGAGCAGGCTGATCCGCCCGCCAAGGCAAAAGCCGATGGTGAAGACCTGATCCACCCGTTCACGCATGGGCACAATTGCCGCGGCGACATCTTCATCGACCGTGTTCGCCTGTAGCTGCGTGACGTGCGGCTCGTATTCGAAGCCCTCGCCGCGGTTGGACTCTGCCGTGCGCGCGAAGAAGTCCAGCGCCACGGCGTGCACGCCGGCCTCGGCGAAGCGAAGGACGAGCTCCTCGTAGTAGGGATGCAGGCCCCGCACATCCGGAAGGATCACCACGCCCGCGCCAGACGGCGTCTGGGCGGTGGCCGCGTAGGCAGCGAACTCGGTTCCGTCGCGGCTGGTGAGTGTCAGCTCGCCCGCGTCAAGGGCGGAGCCGCGGATCGGGGGGAGCGGAGGTCGGGAATCGGTATCGAAGCACATGGAGATCAGGACGGCATGTGGCGTGCCGGACGCTCGGTCGCATTCGCCAGCTTCCGCACCAGCGAGCCGAGGGCGGGCGCACCGCCGTCGCGCATGGCGGCAACCAGCGCGGAGCCGATGATCAGCCCGTCAGCAGCAGGCGCCAGCGCCGTTACCTGCTCGGCCGTGCTCAGCCCGAACCCGGCAGCAACCGGCGCGCGTCCGGCCGCTCGCTTCCGGACGGACGCCATCAATTCACCGGCCCCCGACGCAACTGCGTCCCGCGCGCCGGTCACCCCGAGGAGCGGCACCACGTACAGGAACCCTGTCGATGCCTTCACGGCGGTCTCGATGCGCGCGGCTGAGGTGTTCGGGGCGACCAGGAACGAGATGGCAAGTCCCAGTGCGGCGGCGAGACGCTCGAGCCGCGGCGACGCCCCGGATGGAAGGTCGGGCACGATGAGCCCGTCCGCCCCTGCCGCGCGCAACGCGTGCAGCGTCTCGTGCTCGCCAGCCGCAAGCAGCGGGTTCAGGT
>JALZOC010000106.1 GCA_030857365.1 Acidobacteriota bacterium | reverse complement strand
CCCCGGACGTGGTGGAGTCATGAGCCCGTCGTAGACAAGGGCGAGGGCGAGCGCGCTCAGGGCCGGGCGTCTGGGTCCAGAGTAGTCCTGAAGGAGTTCATCCATGGAGGCGTTGCGTTACGAGCTCCGGCATGCCGCACGCGCGCTGGTGCGGCGGCCTGCGCTGACCACCGTTGCCGTTCTTACGCTGGCACTCGGGATTGGCGGCGCGACCGCGATTTTCAGCGTCGCGGACGCGGTTGTTCTCAAATCCCTGCCGTACGTCGATCCCGATCGGCTGGTGGTCATCTGGCAGAGCGACCGCGCCCGGAACCAGCCGTTCGTCGAGATTTCATATCCAGCCTTCCGCGAGTGGCGCGATCGGACCCACCTCTTCGAGGCGATTGCCGGCATGCCCTCGGTCAACGTCGAACAGGCCCTGACCGGACGAGGAGAGCCGATCACCGTCGAAGGCCGCGGCGTGACAGGAAGCTTCTTCTCGCTCTTCGGCGTCGCGCCGACGCTCGGCCGTGCCCTGAGGCCGGACGACGAGCGGCCTGGCGCCCCCGCTGTCGTCGTCCTGAGCCACGGTCTCTGGCGCGATCGTTTCGGCTCTGACCCGGAGGTCGTTGGCGGGGGAGTGGTTCTGGATGGCCGCCCCTTGACGATCGTGGGAGTCATGCCGGCAGCGTTCCAGTATCCAAAGGGGGCGAGGTTCTGGATCCCGCTACAACCGTCGACCGACAGCTGGATGGAGAACTCCGGTCTCATGTGGATGGTTGCGCTGGGTAAGCTGAGGACCGGGAGCTCTATCGGGTCGGCGCAAGCTGAGCTGAGCGAAGTATGGCGTCAGATGCACAGCCGCTTCGCTCCCCCGGGGGCCGACACCAGCATGCTGGACGCCTATGCGACGGTCGTCACACCGCTGACCGCGGCGATCTTCGGAGCTGCCCGCCCCGCTTTGCTGGCCATCTTCGCCGCCGGCATCCTCGTGCTGCTCATTGCGTGCGCCAATGTAGCGGGTCTCCTGCTGGTGCAGGCCACGGACCGCCGGCATGACCTGGCGGTCTGTCACGCGCTTGGCGCGACTCGCGGACGGCTCGTGCGTACGGCGTTCCTGGAAAGTCTCCTCATCGCGTGGCTTGGTGGTTTCGGCGGGCTGGCGGTCGCATGGCTCGCGACGCCGCTCCTCATCGCGCTGTCCCCCTCCGACGTTCCGCGCGTCGTTGACGCCGCCGTGGACACGCGCGCGTTCGGATTCGCCCTCGGGGCGGCGATACTGGCCGCGATCCTGTCGGCTCTTGCCCCGATGGTGCTGGTCCGCCGCACCTCAATCGAAGGCATGCTGCGTCAGACGACGCCGCGTGTCGCATCCGCTTCCGGGCGGCTTCGCGCCGCCCTCGTGGTCGCGGAGATCGCGGTCGCCGTCGTTCTTCTCGTTGGCGCGGGGTTGCTGGCCCGCAGCTTCATCAACCTGCGGCAGGCCCCGCTGGGCTTTGAGCCGGGTCCTGTGCTCACCGTCACGGTTACGCCGACCGGCGCGCGATACGCGGAGATCGCGCGGGTGCGTGCCTTCTATCGGGACCTGCTGGACCGCGTGCGCGCGCTGCCCGGAGTGGTCTCCGCGGCGGCCGTCACGCGCCGCCCGCTGTGGAGCACGGTCGGATACGACTGGACCTTCACGCTCGAAGGGCAGACGGAGCGGGCCGCCGCACGCAATCCTCTGCTGAACATGATGGCGGTCACGGCAGACTACTTCCCGACGATGGGCATTGTGGTCAGGCGCGGACGCGGCTTCACCGATACCGACGCGGAGGGGCAGCCGGGCGTCGTCGTGATGAGCGAGTCGCTCGCGGCACGAGCCTGGCCGGGCATGGACCCGATCGGGAAGCGTCTGAAAATTCCGCTGCCTGACACACCGTACCACGACACCTGGTTGACCGTGGTGGGCGTCGTCGCGGACGCGCGATACCGCGAGATCCAGGCCACGCGCCTCGATTTCTACATGTCGTATCTCCAGGCGGATCATCGGCTCAACAGCCTCATGGTCCGCGCTCACGCAAATCCGGCGGCGCTGGCCAGGACCGCGGTCGCCGCCGTGCGCAGCATCGACCCCAACGTGCCCGTGACCGATACGACCACTATGGCGAGCATCGTGTCCCAGACGCTGGGCACGCCGCGATTTGCGGCGCGGCTTTTCGGGACCTTTGCCGCGGTCGCGCTTGCGCTCGCGGCACTCGGGGTGTATGCACTGCTCGCCCACTCGGTGTCGTCTCGGACGCGGGAGATCGGGCTGCGCATCGCGCTCGGGGCGGGGCCGGCCGATGTCCGGCGCCTCGTCTTCCGGCATGCGTTCGGTCTGGCAACCGCGGGCCTCGCCGGGGGGCTCATCGCCGCGGCGGTCGGAGCGCGCCTCGTCGGCGCCCTGCTCTACGAGGTGCGTGTGCTGGACCCCCTCAGCTTCATGGCGGCGCCACTCATGATCGCGGCGGTCGCCGCGCTGGCTTGCCTCGTCCCTGCGCGTCGCGCCACCCGCGTCGATCCGGCGCGCGCTTTGCGGGCGGAGTAACGGGTGGCGCGGAGAATCTTCCGCGCCATCCTTCCCGATACTGCTCGTTTGAACGGAGGTCATCGCACCATCATTGCAGCTGTTTGGCACATCGCTTTCGAGCCAGGTTCCTATGGATTCCGCCTTCAGGCGGAAGAGTGGCCCCGGTACCGCAGCAGCCCGGGAATAGCTCGCCTCAAGGCGGAAGCCACGGTTCGGAACCGGTAGAATCTACTTATGCGGCGCCTTCTGCTACTGGTCCTTTTCGCATGTCTCTCATCGTCCGGTGTCTCGACGCAGGACTCCGGAAAACTTGACCTCGAGACCATCGCCCGCATCCGTGACGAGGGGTTGAATCGGTCGCAGGTCATGGACCACCTCAGCTGGTTGACGGACGTCTACGGTCCGCGGCTCACGGGTGGCCCTCAGATTCTGCAGGCGAGCGACTGGGCGATCCGGAAATTCAACGAGTGGGGGCTGTCCAACGCGCATCGCGACTCCTGGCCGTTCGGCAAGGGCTGGTCGCTGGTGCGGTTCAGCGCTCACATGATCGAGCCGCAGGTTCAGCCGCTGATCGGGTTTCCCGCGTCCTGGAGCGCCGGGACGAATGGGACCGTCGTCGCGCGGGTCCTGCACGTCCAGATCGAGAGCGACGCGGATTTCGAGAAGTACAGGGGCCGCCTGTCGGGAGCGATTGTCCTGACGCAGCCCGAGCGCCCCGTTCCGCTGCTCGAGGGGGTCGTCGTGCATCGCATGGGCGCGGCGGATCTCGCGGAGGCGGCCACCGAGCCCGCGCAGCGAACGCCTCGGGCGACCCGCAGCGCGCTCACGGCCCGGATTGCGCAGTTTTTCAAGGCGGAAGGAGTGGTCGCGACCTTCAACCGCGGCCGCAGTTCCGTGTTCGTCGGGCCTGGCAGCGATCTGGCCTCGCGGCAGCAACGCGTCGACGGCGGCACGGTGTTCCCGACCGGCACCGCGCCGCGCGGGGCGGACGCGGGCACCGAGGTGCCCAGTGTGACGCTGGCGGTCGAGCACTACAACCGCATGGTGCGCGTGCTCGCCAGGAACATTCCCGTCAAGGTGGAGCTGATGCTCGAAACGAAGTACCACGACGAGGCGGCGGCGAACGGGTTCAACACCCTTGCCGAGTTCACCGGGACCGACCGCGCGCTCAGGGACGAGGTCGTGATTCTCGGCGCGCATCTCGATTCGCTTCCAGCCGCGACGGGAGCAACCGACAATGCCGCCGGTACGGCCGCCGTGATGGAAGCGGTACGGATCCTCAAGGCCATCGGCGCCAGGCCGCGACGCACGATTCGAGTTGCGCTCTGGGGCGGTGAGGAACAGGGGCTTCTGGGTTCGCGCGCGTACGTCAAACAGCATTACGGCGATCCCGCCACGATGGCCTTGAAGCCGGGCCACGCCGCTGTGGCGGCCTACTTCAACTCCGACAACGGCGCCGGTCGCGTGCGCGGGATCTGGACCGAGCGCAACGCCGCCGCCGCGGACATCTTCGCCGAATGGATGAAGCCGCTGGCCGACCTGGGCGTCGTGGCGGCGGCGCCACGGGCTGTGGGATCCACCGATCATGTCTCGTTCGATGCCGTCGGCCTTCCGGGTTTTCAGTTCATGGTCGACCGGCTCGAGTACAGCTCCCGTACCCACCATTCGAACATGGACTTCTACGACCGCGTGACGCGCGACGAGCTCGCACAGCAGGCCACGGTGATCGCGGTGTTCGCCTACAACGCGGCCATGCGCGACGAGAAGCTTCCGCGCAAACCTCTGCCCGTCCCGACCAACGCCCCACGCTGACGCGCAGACGTGCATGCACGCAGGCCCGTTGCACGATAAACTGCCCATGCCATGAAGATCCGACCCGTCCGCGCGGGCATCTACGCGGCGCTGGGAGTGCTGGCCGCCATGGCCATTCTCGCCGCAGTGGGCTCGCGCACGGCCACGCTGCGCCGGCTGGTCGTGCAGACCCTCGCCGACCGGCTCGACAGCCACGTCGAGCTGGGCGCCTTCAGCGTGGACATCTTTCCAAACGTCCGCGTCACCGGCGCGGGGCTTGTGATCCGTCATCTGAACCGGCAGGACGTGCCGCCGCTCGTCGCCGTGGACACCTTCACGATTGACGGCGGACTGTTCGGCCTCTGGACCCGCCCGCGCAGGTTCCGGACCGCCACGCTGACGGGCCTCCGCATCAGTATTCCTCCCGGAGGCTTCAAGCGACGCCAACCGTCCCAGCGCGAAGGTTTCCAGGATGATTCCGGGCCCGGCGCCATTGTGGTGGACAGACTGGTGGCGGAACACGCGGCGCTGGTTTTGATTCCGCGCCGCGCGGGCAAGGAGCCGAAGATCTTCGAGATTCACCGCCTCACGATGGAGCCTCTCGGAAGAGGCAAAGTGATGGCGTATGTGGCGACGCTCACGAACCCGCTCCCGAAGGGGCTCATCGAGACCGCTGGCACGTTCGGGCCGTGGCACCGTGGCGATCCCGGGGGCACGCCGCTCACGGGCCGCTACACGTTCGATGACGTCGACCTCTCGACGGTCAAGGGCATCGGCGGACATCTCACGTCGACGGGAAACTTCGAAGGGCAACTGGACCGAATCTCCGTCAGGGGGGAGACGCGCACACCGGACTTCTTTCTCAAAGTGTCCGGGCACCCGGTTCCGCTCTATACGAAGTTCGAGGCCGTCGTCGACGGAACGGATGGCGACACCTATCTGAACGCCGTATCGGGGACGTTTCTCCGAACATCGTTGACGAGCCGCGGCGCGGTCGTGGGCGCGGAAGGGGTCAAGGGTCGTACTGTGAAAGTGCACGTGAAGATCGAGGACGGTCGCATCGAGGACGTCCTCCGGCTCGCCGTGAGGGGTGAACAGCCGCTGATGGTCGGTCGCCTGGCGCTGCACGCGGACATGGACCTGCCCGCCGGGCCCGCCGACGTGATGGACCGCCTTGGCATCGCCGGAGAGATGGCCGTCCGCTCGGTACGATTCACGGACGGCAGCGCGCAGCAGAAGCTCTCCAACATGAGCGAACGCGCGCGCGGGCTGGACCCGGACGAGAGCACGGAGAGCGTGGCCTCCGACCTGCGGGCGAAATTCACACTGGCGCGCGGCGTGATCACGGTGAGAGAGGCGTCGTTCGCCATGCCGGGCGCGACCCTGCAGATGGCCGGTACCTACGGGCTCTTCAGCGAGATGATTCAGTTCGACGGAACCGTCCGGATGAAGGCCACCCTCTCGGAGGCCGCGGGGGGCGGGGTCAAGGGATTTTTCCTCAAGGCCGTCGATCCGCTCTTCCGGAAGAAGGGCGCCGGCGCCGTTCTCCCGATCCGTGTCCGCGGCCCGCGCAAGGACCCGACGTTCGGTCTGGATGTGAAGAAGGTGTTCTAGCCTTTATCGTCCCCCGTTCGCCATCGATCCCAGGAACTCGGCGTTGTTCTTGGTCTTCCCCATCTTCGACAGCAAGAGCTCCATCGCCTCGACGGGCGACAGCGGCGTGAGCACTTTCCGCAGCACCCAGACCCGATTCAGATCTTCCTTCGGGATGAGGAGCTCTTCCTTGCGCGTCCCGCTCTTCTGGATGTCGATCGCGGGAAACACCCGGCGGTCGGCCAGTTTGCGATCCAGATGGATCTCGAGGTTGCCGGTGCCCTTGAACTCCTCGAAGATGACCTCGTCCATCCGCGACCCCGTGTCGATGAGGGCCGTGGCCACGATCGTGAGCGAGCCGCCTTCCTCGATATTGCGCGCCGCTCCGAAGAAGCGCTTGGGACGCTGGAGCGCGTTGCTGTCCACACCGCCCGAAAGCACCTTGCCCGAAGGAGGCACAATGGTGTTGTACGCGCGCGCGAGGCGCGTGACCGAATCGAGGAGGATGACCACATCCTTCTTGTGCTCGACGAGCCGCTTAGCCTTCTCGATCACCATCTCGGCCACCTGCACGTGCCGCGTCGCCGGCTCGTCGAACGTCGACGAGATGACCTCGCCCTTGACCGATCGCTGCATGTCGGTGACCTCCTCCGGCCGTTCGTCGATCAGCAGGACGATGAGGTAGACCTCGGGGTGATTGGCCGTGATGCTGTTCGCGATGTTCTGCAGCAGCATCGTCTTGCCCGTGCGGGGTGGCGCGACGATGAGCCCGCGCTGGCCCTTGCCGATCGGCACCATCAGGTCCATGACCCTGGCGGACAGGTTGTCGGGCGCCGTCTCCAGGTTGATCCGGTTCTGCGGGTAGAGCGGCGTCAGGTTCTCGAAGAAAATTTTCTCGCGGGCCCGGTCCGGCGGCTCGAAATTGACCGCTTCCACCTTGATGAGCGCGAAGTACCGCTCCCCTTCCTTCGGCGGGCGAATCTGTCCCGACACCGTGTCCCCCGTATGCAGGTCGAACTTCCGTATCTGGGACGGGGAGACGTAGATATCGTCGGGGCCCGGCAGGTAGTTGTAGTCAGGGGCGCGCAGAAACCCGAAGCCATCCGGCAGGGTTTCGAGCACCCCTTCGGAAAACAGGAGCCCGCTCTTCTCGGCGCGCGTCTTCAAGATCTCGAAAATCAGCTCCTGTTTGCGCATGCCGGTCGCGCCGGCCACGTCAAGCTGCTTGGCAACCTTGGTCAATTCGGTGACGCTCATGTCCTTGAGCGTCGAGAGCTCGACGACGGCGGTGGGTTCTCCCACGGGTGCCGGCGCCGGCGCGGTGTTTTCTGTCGTCATTTGCTGTTTTCCCCTGGCCTCGCCAGTCGTGCTATCAGTCTCCACAATTCGTCCAATCCTTCGCCGCCGGTTGCCGACACCGGCAGGGGCGCACTGCCGAACACCCGTTCGAGGTCCCGGAGACTGCGTCCGCGTTCTACCCGCGAGAGCTTGTCCACCTTCGTGGCGACAATCTGCGGCGCGGGCCCGACGGTCGACAGCCAGCGGTACGCTTGCAGGTCCGACTCGAGCCCCGGGTGCCGCGAGTCAATCAGCAGCAGCGTCGCGCGCGGCGCCGCCGCCTGCCGCGCGTCCGGCGGC
>JALZOC010000714.1 GCA_030857365.1 Acidobacteriota bacterium | reverse complement strand
GCCCAGCGGATCGTCGTCTGGTTCCGGCACGGCACGGTCGCCGCGCGGATCCTCGGCTTCTTCATCGCGTTCCTCGTCCCGGCGCTGCTCCTCTATCCATCGGTGGACTTCTACGCCGAACGCGCGAGGCGGTCGGTGATCGCCACGACGTTCGCCGTCCAGGCGCACCGGCAGCAGCAGACGCTGCAGGACCACCTCTCGCAAGCGCTGCGCGAAATCGATGCCCTCCAGGTCCTCCCGACCCTGGTCGCCGCCGACGGCGCACAACCGGCCGCCGAGCCTCGGCCCGACAGCGCTCTTCTGGTCTGGAAGCAGACGGCGCTGGCGCGGGCGCGGTTGACGTCGGCCATCGAGCTGTACGACCGGACGGGCGCCCTTGTGAGCCGGTTTGCGCTGAACTATCCGGAATACTCGATCGCCAGGCAGGCGCCGCAGGCCGCCTCCGGCTGCGGGTGGGAAATCTTCGGCGAAGCCACCCCGTACGGCTCGGAGGAACGGAGGGTCCTGCACGCGGACCGGCAGATCTGCGTCAGCGCCACGCCGGGTGGTCCGCTCGAGGCGGTCGGAACGATCGTCGTCCATGTGCTGCTGTTCGACTACCGGACGCTCCCCTTCATCAGCTCACAGAACCCCTATTTCGAAGTGTTCCGGCCCGTCGAGGGAGCCGCGCCGCGTGAAGGGACGACGGGCAGTGATGTCGACGTCGCGATCTACGGCTGGAGTCTCAGCCCCGTCTATATCTCGGGACGCGCCGCCTGGCCGATCACCGACGCGCTCTTCGCGCGGCTCTACGATCCCTCGCGCCGCCCCTTCTGGGCGGTAGTCGACACCGCCGGCCAGCGCCATCACGTCCACTTCTCCAACGATCGCGTGTTCATCTACGCGATCGGCTACCCCGCGCTCACGTTGTTCGATCACCTCGTGCACCTGGCGGAGCTGACGACGCTGTCAGGCCTCGCCTACGTGATCGTCCTGCTCGCGGCGGCGATGTTCACGCGTGTCGCGCGGGAGCGGCCGCGGCTGGGCCGAGCGCTGCTGCGCGAGATCCGGGCGAGCTTCTACCGCAAGCTCTTTCTCGCGTTCGTCCTCGCCTCGATCATTCCCGTGCTGACCCTCGCGTTCGTCATCCGCACGTACTTCGCGAATCTGCTCGCGGCGGACGTGGCGCTCGAGGCGGCGCGCACGGCGGCGGTCGCCCAGCGGGTCATCGAGCAGTCCAACGCGCTGCTGCAGCGCACGGACGACCTCACGCCGGCGAGCGACGACGTGCTGATGTGGATCAGCCAGGTCATCGATCAGGACGTGAACATTTTCGACGGCGCCGAGCTCATGGCGACGAGCGAGCGCGATCTGTTCGCCTCCGGGCTCCTCGGCACGCGAACCCCGGGCGACGTGTATCGCGCGATTGCCCTCCACCGGCTGCCCAGCTTTGTCGGGGAGGACCGGATCGGCACGTTCCCCTACACGATTGCCGCCGCGCCGGTGCGCGTCGGCGCGCGGAGGTTGATCCTCACCGTGCCGCTGGCGAACCGCCAGCGCGACATCGATCGTGAGATCGACGACCTCGATCGCGGCGTACACCTGCTGGCGCTGATCTTCGTCCTCGTCGGGGCCGGGATGGGCCTCTACATGGCGGAGCGCATCGCCGACCCGGTCCGCCGCCTCACCCGGGCGACCCGGCGGATCGCCCGGGGAGACTTCGATGCGCAGATTGCGGTCAAGTCCGCGGACGAACTGCGCCGCCTCGTCGATGCGTTCAACAGCATGGCCGCCGAGCTCAAGGCGCAGCGCACGCAGCTCGAACGCACCCACCGGCTCGAGGCCTGGGCCGAGATGGCTCGCCAGGTGGCGCACGAGATCAAGAACCCGCTGACCCCCATCCAGCTCTCGGCCGAACACCTGCGCCGCGTCCACGCGGACCGCGGCGAGCCGATGGGCGAGGTGCTGGAGAGCTGCGTCAGCTCGATCCTCGGCCAGGTGCGCCTGCTTCGCCAGATTTCAGCGGAGTTCTCCAGCTTCGCGTCGTCGCCAACCACGAGGCCCGCGGCGGTCGACGTTCCGGAGCTGGTCGCGGATGTCGTCGATCCGTACCGGACAGGCCTGGCCGGTCGCATCGAGATCGTGAACCGCGTGTCCCCTCCGCTCCCCACCGCCTTCGTGGACAGAACCCTGATTGGACGCAGCCTCGCGAACCTCGTCGAGAATGCGCTGCACGCCATGCCGGGGGCCGGGGTCCTCACACTCGACGCCACAGCGGACGATCGGTTCGTGACGCTGGAGGTGCGCGACAGCGGCGCGGGCATGGACGAGGACGCGCTGGCGCGGGTGTTCGAGCCGTACTTCTCCACCAAGACGACCGGCACCGGGCTCGGACTGCCAATCGCGCGCCGCAACGTCGAACTGAACGGCGGAACGATCGAAGTGGAGAGTGCCAGGGGAGACGGGACCCTCGTCAGGATGCGGCTGCCGCGGGCGACGACGCCGGAGACCGAACCCCAAAGAACGTGATTCCGTGAGCCGGTC
>JALZOC010000713.1 GCA_030857365.1 Acidobacteriota bacterium | reverse complement strand
GCGCCGATCCATACGAGAAGGAAACGTCAGCGGCCCGCAGCAATGCGCAACCCCGCCATGAAGCCGCGCGGGAGCGCCGGAAAGCCGAACACCTCCTCATACGCACGGTTGAAGAGGTTCTCGACTCTTCCGAACGCCTCCAGCCGTTTCGTGAGCTTCACGGACGTTCCCGCCGTCCAGGCCGCGTACCCGTCGGCATCGAAGAGGCCGCCAAACGTCCCGTACGAGGGTTCCACGGCAAGCACGCGTCCCCGGCCGCCCCCGCGGGTCCAGGCCGTCCACCGCCCCCGGGATGCCGCGACATCGATCGCCCACTGATGGCGCGGCCGCTGCAGCAGCGCCTGCCCGGCCTCGAATGGAGGAGGGGCGGTCCCCGACTTGTCGACCGCGAGGATCTCGCTGTCGAGAAGCGTGTACGTGACGCGCGCCTGCAGATCCATTCCTCGCGCCCGCTCCCGCACCGTCGTCGCCAGCTCGACGCCCCTGGCGCTCGCATTGGAGATGTTGTCCGTCCTGTACCGGCTCGACTCGGCGAAACGGCCGACGGCGACGATGAGGTCGTCGAACGTGTTCCGGAACCAGGTGGCTTCGACGAGTCCGCGCCCGCCGGCGAACACCTGATCGATTCCCGCCTCGAGGCTGCGGCTGCGTTCAGGTTTCAGCGACGGGTTGTCGGTGAACGCGATGTCGAAACCGTCGGGCGGACGGATGCCCGTCCCGGCCGCGCCGCGGATTTTCGTCTGTGTGGCGGCCGCGGATCGCAGGTAGTACGCCGCGGCGGCTCGGGGATTCACCGACAGGACCGCGTCCGCAGCCATGCGCGGGCGCGGGCTGAAGGGGTCGTTCAAAGGCGCGACCTCGCCGCGGCGGACGTCTTCGAGCCGCACTCCACCGGTCACGAACAGACGCTCCGAGGGGCTCCAGCGCGCCTCGCCGAAATAGCCGGCAATGCGCCGCGTGATGGGCAGGGGGCCGCTGTCGTCGGTGATGTACGTGCTCGTGACGCGTTCGCGCTGGAGCTCGAGCCCCGCCGAGACGTCAATCCCCGCTCCGAGCGTGGCGTCGGCCTGCGCTCGAGCGGAGAGCCGGCGGGAGCCGGATTCCGATACGCTCGTGCCGGTGGGAGAGAAGGATGATGCGGCGACGTACTCGCCGTCGGTCCTGCTCCAGGTAACCTGCCCGTGAGTCCGGACGCGTCGTCCGGCAGGGATGGCGGCGCCGAGCGACGCGCTCCACCGGTCGTCGGTGCCGCGCGCCTTCGTGTCGATCCCGGTGAAGATGCCGGCCGGGTTGGAGCCGAAGGGACCCGGGAACCCCCGATCGTCGTGCAGGAACCGCAGCTCGCCGCGAATCATCGTTCCCGTCCCGCTCCGCCATCCGCTGTTCCCCACCGCTTCGGTCCGTTCGTAGCGGTCGTTCTCCACGCGTGGCCCGGCGTTCGTCATGCGTCCGTTGAACCCGCTGGTCGCGAGCCGATCCGCCCCGGCGCCCCAGAACCACCCGCCAGCGCTCCCCGAGGAGGAAGCCGCCGCGCGGCTGGTCGCGAAGCTGCCCCCTTCGAGCGACACGGTGCCGTGTGCCGGTCCCGGGGCGTCGCCGCCGCTGCGCGTCACGATCCGGACGACGGCGCCGATCGCGTTCGAGCCGTACAGCGCACTCTGCGGACCGCGGACGATCTCGATGCGCTCGACGCTGGCGATCGAGAGATGCGCGAAATCGAACCCGCCTCCGAACGCATTGAGCTGAATGTCGTCGAGAAAGACGAGCGTGTAGTCCGATTCGCCGCCGCGCGGAAAGACGGCCGTCAGCGCGCCGGGCCCTCCGGAACGCGCAACGGTCATCCCGGGCACCTGGCGCAGCGCGTCGGCGACGGTCGTGATCTGGCGCGCCTCCAGCTCGGCGCCCGTGATCACCGTCACGGCCGAGGACACCCGCGAGAGGGGCATCTCCACCTGCGAGGCCGAGACGACGAGCGACTCGGAGACGGCGCTGACGTCGAGCTTCACCGCTCCAATGTCGCGGGGTGCGGCGGACCCTTCAACCCGCACGACGCCCGCGCGAAACCCGTCGACCGCGACGCGCACTTCGTAGCGGCCGGAATCCGGCGTCTCCAGCGTGAACTCTCCCTGCGCATTGCTGGCCGTACTGCGCACCACTGTCGCGCTCGCGACCAGCAGGATCCGGGCGCCAGGCACCGGGTGCCCGTCCGGATCGACGACGCGCCCCGAGATGGGACCGGCCTGCAGGGCCGTTGCGGTGCAGATAGTGAGAGAAAAGACAGAAATGGCGTGGAAAATGGACAGCGATCGCACGGGGCTCCTTCTCGGCGTGGAACGCGCCGATGCCTTCGTTGAAGGCGGAAAAGGACGAGCCCGGCGTCGAGTATCCTGGCTGGCGGATCGTTGCGTGCATCCCGACCTTCCCACGAAGGACGGTCCTTCGCAGTGGCTGCCGGCGAACCGGCGGGGGATGCAGCTCCCCGTTTACAGTGGCGGCACCGCGTGGGAGTCTCACCCACTTCGCGCG
>JALZOC010000105.1 GCA_030857365.1 Acidobacteriota bacterium | reverse complement strand
GAGTGCCCTGTTCAGGAGCAGCACGGCGCTCAACGCCGCCGTGCTGTACAGCGCCTCGCTGAGCACGTACGCGCAGATCCAGACGAGCGGCGGGTAGACGGCGGCAATCCAGGCGGCCGCGGCTCCCGCGACAGGCCCCGCCGTGCGCAAGGCAATCAGCCCGATGAGCCATACGCCCACCGCGCCGACGAGCGACTGGGCCACCTTGACGCGCAGGGGGGAGGCGGCGTGATCTCGTGATCCGGATCCGATCATCGCCAGAAACAGCGGATACAGAGGGGCGCGGCCAAATCGCTGGGTCGTACCCGTCGCCTGGTCCGGCTGATACGTGAAGCCACGCCCCTCCGCGACGCTCCGCGACAGAGCGAGGTATTCGCGCTCGTCGTGGGTCAAGGGCTTGTCCACCCAATACAGGAGTCCGAATGCGAGCCGCGCCGCCAGGCCGAGCACTGCGGCCCACAGGATCAGCCGTCGCGCGAACGGCAGGTCGATCGGCACGGGTCTCCCGCTACCTCCGGCCTTCGAAGCGCAGCGCGGAGATCTGTTCCGAGACCAGGCCCACCAGGAACACGACAACCGCGAGCATGATCAGCAGGACGGACGAATTCGTGATGTGGCGCTGCGTGGCGATGGTCCACACGGCGTAGCCGGCGCCCACGACGAGCGACGCGGCACTTATGGGGATGAAGACGCGGAGGGGGCTGAAAATCGTCACGATCTTGAGGATGATCATCAGGAACTTCGCGCCGTCGCTGGCGAGCCTGATCTTCGAGCTGCCGACACGTGGCCGCGCTTCGATTGGCTCGAAGCCCACGTTGTAGCCCGCCTTGATGAACGCGAGCGTCGTCGTGGTCGGCGTGGAGAAGCCGTTCGGGAGCAGGTGGAGGAACTCCCCCAGACAGGCGCGGCGGGCGCCGCGGAATCCTGACGTGAGATCCGGGATGTCGCGTCCGGTGAGGTAGCCTGCCAGCCCGTTCAGCATCGCGTTGCCGAGCCGTCTCGCAACGTTTGCCTGCGTCGTGGCCGCGCGCGCGCCAATCACCAGGTCGTACTCGCCGAGCCGGGAGACCAGGCGGCTGGCGTCCTCCGGCCGATGCTGCCCGTCGCCGTCGATGATCATGACGAACTCGCCGGTCGCCCGCCGGATGCCGCTCTTCACCGCCGCGCCGTTCCCCTTGTTGTACGGGTGCCGCACGACGACGGCCCCCGCCGCGGCTGCGCGTTCCGCGGTCGCATCTGTCGACCCGTCGTCCACGACAATGATCTCGTGCCAGGGACCTGCGGTGGCGAGATCGGCGACGACGGTACTGATTCCGGTCGCTTCATTGAACGCAGGCACCACGACCGACACCGAGCGACCGTCGGCCACTAGCGGCCCCACCGCGACTTCGGAGCAGCACCGTGCACGGGGGAACTGTCTTCCGCCGCCTGGTCCTTCGGCAGTTCCAGCTTACGGACGCGGTAGAGCAGGTCCTCGAGCAGCTTGCGGTTGCCCGAGATCATGTCGGCGAGGAGCCCAATCACCAGCACCTGGAAGCCGACGATCATCAGCACCGCCGACGCAATCAGCGACTGGATCTGACGGTCGCCGCCGAAGCCCGGTTCGGTGAAGTAGTAGTAGAGAAACCGCAGAGAGATGACCACGCCGATGCTGAGCACACCCAGGCCGAGGTAGGTGAACACCTTCAGCGGCTCGTACATCGCGTAGATCCGGACGATGGTCGCCGCCGAGCGCTTGATGTACGAGAAGACGCTGTCGAAAAGGCGCGAGTCGCGGGTGCGGGGGTTGGTCGCGACGGCGACGTGCGCAATCGCCATCCGTTTCTTGCCGGCCTGGATGATCGACTCGAGCGTGTACGAGAATTCCGAGATGACGGTCATGCGGAGCGCCGCCTCGCGTGTATATGCCCGGAAGCCGCTCGTCGTGTCCGGCACGCTGGTGTTCGACACCTGCCGGACGACCCAGCTGCCCAGCCGCTGCAGCTGCCGCTTCCGCCAGGACATGTGCCGCAGCTCGGCAACGTTGCGGTCGCCGATGACGATGTCGGCGCGCCCGCTCAGCAGCGGTTCGAGCAGCTTCGGAATCTCGTGCGCGGCGTACTGATTGTCCGCATCCGTGTTGATGATGAAGTCGGCGCCGGCCTTCAGGGACGCGTCGATACCCGCCATGAAGGCCGCCGCGAGACCCTTGTTCCGCCGGAAGCGGACCACGTGCTCCACGCCGCACTGCCGGGCGACATCAGCCGTACCGTCGCGGGAGCCGTCGTCGATGACGAGCACTTCGACGCTGTCGATGCCGGGGAGCGACCGGGGCAGATCCGCGAGCGTGGCAGGCAGCGTGGCGGCCTCGTCGAGGCACGGGATCTGGATGATGAGCTTCACGCGATGTGGCAATTCTGGCACTTCCTGCGCTCAGGCTACCAACTTTTCGATGACGCCGTCCCACGTGATTCTGCTGGCGACGTCGTAGCCCGCATCGCCCATTGCCGCCGCGGCCGCGCGATCCGCCGCGAGCCGGCTGAGGGCCGCCGACAGATCCTCCGGGTGTGGCGGACAGACCAACCCGTTCACTCCGTCGACCACGAACTCATTGGGGCCCCCGGAGTCCGAACAGGTCACGACCGGCTTCCGCGCGAGAAACGCTTCCAGGGTGACGTACCCGAAGTCCTCGTCGAAGGGCGGATAGACTACCGCGAGCGCCCCCGCGTACAACCCGATCAGCTCGTCGTCGCCCACCGTGCCGAGGAAGGTCACGCGATCGGCGACTCCGGCGTCTTCGGCGGCGCGCTCGGCGTTGACACGCTGAGTGCCGTCACCCGCGACGACCAGGCGGATGCCGGCATCCACGCGAGCCATGGCGTGGATGATCAGATCGACCCGCTTGACGGACTCGATCCGCCCGACCGACAGAACGTAGTTGCCATACGGTCCGGGCACCAGCCGTGGCGCCAGCTGCGGCGGGTGATACAGAGGCTCGGCCGTCAGACCGTTGTACCTGGCCAGTCGTCCGGCTGTGTTCCGTGCGTTCGCGAAGACCCGACGGCACTCCGAAAGCGCGTCGGTATCGAGCTGCATCAGCGTGTCTCGCAGCCCCACATCCAGCTCCGTGTGCGCGAAGTCGCTGTATTGGGTCCCGCAGAGCTCGTACGCCGCGCGATATTGATGAATGAGCCATGCCACTTTGTTCGGGTGGCGCGCGAAGTATGTGGGAAATTTCGAGGCGATCAGCAGATCGACGGGCTGCCCGTTGGCCTCGCTGAGATCCAACAGGCGCCACGCGGCCGTGTGCGGCAGGATTTCTTCCTTCGGGTACCACTTGAAGGGCACGCTCACGAGCTCCGCGAGGAACCCGCGCTGGCGCAACTGCGCCACGAGTTGCCTGACGTGAACCTCGGCGCCGCCGCGAACGAAGGGCACCTGTGCCTCGCAGACGACCACAGTCCGCACGGTCATTTTCCGCCGCCGCTTACCATGCTGCCGGCTCCGCGACGTCTGGCGCGAGTGCCGCTGAGGGTCTGGTTCTGAAGGGGCAAATCGGGTCATCGTAGCACGCAGCCTCTGGGACGGCCCCTCGGAAGGGATGACTTCGCTCTTTCTTTGCCAATCCCACCCCACCTCAACAGCGAAAAGAAAGCGTAACCGTCACGCTGTCATGGATTTGCGTTGACATCCCCGATCGCGTTCTTTACTATCGCGGTGGAAATTAATGGACCAAAGTGGAGTAAACAGTCGTGCTTCGGGGTAATTACACCGCGAAGATCGACGACAAGGGACGGCTGAAGATCCCGACAGCGTTCCGCGCGCTCGTTGAGGGGCAGCACGGAGCCGAGCTGTTCGTCACGAGTCTGAACGGGGAGTCGGTCCGGATTTACCCGATGCCCGTCTGGATGGCGCTCGAAGAAAAGCTGGCTCGAGTGCCGTCGACGCATCCTGCGCGCCTGAGGTTTTTCGACAGGGTGAATTACTACGGGCAGGGAGCTGAGTTCGACAACCAGGGGCGGGTTCTGATCCATCCGCGGCTTCGCGACTCGGCGGGGATGTCGGGCGAGGTCGATGTGTTCGGCCAGTACGACTACCTCGAGGTCTGGAATCACGAGCGGTTCACCGCCAAGCTGCAGCGCGAGCCGTACACGGACGACGACGCGCGGGCGCTGTCGAGCTTTGGTATTTGAACATGGAACGAGAGCCCTCGCACGAGCCGGTACTGGTTTCGGAAACGGTCGGGCTGCTCGACCCCGCCCGGGGCGGACTCTTCGTGGACTGCACCGTCGGACTCGGTGGCCACTCGCGGGCGCTTCTCGAGGCCGGAGCCTCGCGGCTCATCGGCCTGGACCGGGATCGGTCGGCGCTCGCACTCGCGGCCGAGTCTCTCGCCCCGTGGACGGATCGAGTCGATCTGGTGCACGCCGACTACCGCCAGCTCGGGGCCGTGCTGGACGAACGTGGAGAAGGTGCTGCGGACGGGCTCCTGGCAGACCTCGGCGTCTCGTCGATGCAGTTCGATACGGAGGGCCGGGGGTTCAGCTTTCGCCGCGACGAACCCCTCGACATGCGGATGGACCAGACGCAGGGCCCCACGGTTGCGGATCTGCTTGCGAGCGCTGAGGAGCAGGACCTCGCCGACGTGATCTTCCGGTTCGGCGAGGAACGCTTCTCGCGGCGCATCGCGCGGGGCGTCGTCGAAGCGAGGCGGCTGGCGCCGGTGGCCACGACGGGGCAGCTTGCGCAGATTGTGCGGCGGGCGGTGCCGCGCAAGGGCTATCAGCGCATCGATCCCGCGACGCGCACCTTCCAGGCGCTCCGGATCTGGGTGAACCATGAGCTCGAAGGACTGGACGGATTCCTCGTCGAAGCGTCCCGGCGGCTCCGGGCCGGCGCGCGGCTGGCGGTGATTACGTTTCACTCGCTGGAAGACCGGGTGGTGAAGCACACCTTCCGGGCGCTCGCCGCCGGGGAGTCCGCGCTGCGCGTGCTCACCCGCAGGCCGGTGGTGCCCGCGGAGGCGGAAGTGAAGCGCAATCCACGCGCACGGAGCGCGAAACTTCGCGCGATTGAGAGGTTCGCATGACCGCCATCGACTTCGAGTATGCGATCAAGAAAGACGTCCGCAACAACCCGATCGTGCGGGAGGTCGACGACGAGCGTCAGCGGCAGGTGTGGCGCTCGCTCGGCATCGGGGCGTTCCTGGTGATCGTCGTCCTGTTCTCGGCCTGGCAGCACTTCGAGCTGCTGCAGCACGGATACAAGATCCAGAAGATGCAGCAGCAGCGCGCAGTCCTGGAGGATACGAACCGGCATCTGCGGCTCGACATCGAGACGCTGCGATCTCCGGCGCGAATCGAGCGCATCGCCGTGAAGGACCTTCATCTGGTCGCGCCTCTCAGGCACCAGGCCATCGTGATCGAGCGGGTGACGCCGACGGCGCCCGCCGCAAAATCCATCGTCGCGGCGCGGTAGGGGCCTGCTCCGGGGCGGGAGGAGGACTGATGGCGGACGAACATCTCGAGAGCCGGTTCAGGCTCCCCTGGACGCGACCCGCGCAGCGGGTGGCGAAGCGCGAGAGCGCTCCGGCGCCGGGTGAATGGCGCGAGACCATCCATTCCCGGCTGCTCATCTGCGCGGCGATCTTCGCCTGCTGGACCGCCGGCATCGAGGCGCGGCTCCTGTATCTGCAGGTCGTCCAGCACGAGGCCATGATGGCCCTCGCCGACCGCCAGCAACTTCGCACCATCAAGCTGCCGTCCAAGCGCGGAGAGATCGTCGACCGCAACAACCGCATGCTCGCCTACAGCGTCGACGCCGACACGATCGCGGCCGATCCGTCCGGCATCGTCGACCCGGAGACCGTCTCGCGCCTCGTCTGCGGCGCGCTCGACGGCTGCACTGGGCAGCAGCGCCAGTTGATGGCGGATCGGCTGCGCAGGAAAGGCCAGTTCACGTACCTGGCCCGGCAGGTCTCACCCGACGAGGGCCGGCGCGTCAAGGCGCTCGACATCCCGGGTGTGCTCTTCTACAAGGAAAGCCGCCGGTATTACCCGAAAAATGAGCTGGCGGCGCATCTGCTCGGCTACGTCGGGGTGGACAACCTCGGTCTGGCCGGTCTCGAATCCGCGTTCGATGCAAGAATCCGCGGCCGCGAAGGGCGGATTCTGGTGCAGAGAGACGCGCGCCAGAATGCCATGTCGACGCGGGAGGAACGCCTGCCGACCGCCGGTGCCTCCCTGGAGCTGACGATCGACGAGTACCTGCAGTTCATCGCCGATCGCGAGCTGCGTCTCGGCGTCGAGGAGAACGCCGCCGCCGGGGGCACGGTCGTGATCATGCAGCCGCAGACGGGCGAGATCCTCGCCCTGGCGAACTGGCCGACGTTCAATCCGAACGACTTCGGCGCGGCGGAGGTGGCCGCACGCCGCAACCGCGCGATTCAGGACACGTACGAACCCGGTTCCACATTCAAGCTGGTGACCGCGTCGGCGGCCATCGAAGAGGGCGTCATCGGCCTGTCCGACCCGATCGACTGCAGCCCCGGCTCGATCACGTTCGGCGATCGGACGATCCGCGACACCCATCGGTACGGTGTCCTGCCGTTCATCGACGTCATCGCCAGGTCGAGCAACGTCGGCGCGATCAAAGTGGGGCAGCGGCTCGGCGCCGAGCGGCTGGGGCGGTACATCAGTCGCTTCGGCTTCGGCCAGGCGCTCGCGCCGGACTTCCGCGGCCAAAGCCCCGGCATCGTCTGGAACCCGGCTCGCCTCGACGCCAGTGCGCTCGCCTCGGTATCGATGGGGTACCAGGTGGGAGTGACACCGCTGCAGATGGCCACCGCGATCAGTGTCGTCGCGAATGGGGGCGAGCTCGTGGAGCCCCGCGTGGTGCGCGCCTTCCTTCAGGACGGCCGTCGCGAGGAGGTCCCGCGCAAAGTTCTGCGCCGCGCGATCACGCCGGACACGGCAGCGGTCCTGACCGAGATCATGGAAGCGGTCGTCGAGCGGGGTACCGCCAGGACGCTCGCGGACATCGAGGGGTACACCGTCGCGGGAAAGACCGGGACCTCCTCGAAACTCGTCAACGGCCGGTACTCGAAGTCGGACTACAACGCTTCGTTCGTCGGCTTCGTTCCCTCGCGGAGCCCGGCGCTCGCGATCGTGGTCGTCATCGACTCGCCGCACGCGAAGGGCTACTACGGGGGCACGGTCTCGGCCCCGGTGTTCAAGCGCATTGCCGAAGCGGCGCTCCGGCACCTGGGGATCGGTCCGACCGTGAACGCACCTTCGCCCGTCATGCGGGCCCGGGTTGACGAGGATGACGGCGTCATACGGCCGCAGCCTGTGGGCGTCCGCGAGCGGGAACAGCGGCGCCGCGAGCCCACGCCGGAGGGGCACATGCCGGATCTGCGGGGGCTGAGCGCGCGGGAAGCGCTGCGGGCCCTGACGTCCATCGGGCTGACGCCCCGAATGAGCGGGGACGGTTTTGTCGTCGAACAGTCGCCCGCAGCCGGAACGCTCCTGGGCCGCACCAACGGCTGCGTGATCAAGCTCGCCCGCCGGGCGGTACCCGCGGACCGTGAGGGC
>JALZOC010000712.1 GCA_030857365.1 Acidobacteriota bacterium | reverse complement strand
CGTGAACGACCGGCTCGCACGTGTCGCACTCGCCCCCGGCCGCCGCGCGCTGATCCTCGCCCGCACCCGCGGCATCATCGGGGCGAATTACCCGATCGTCCGGCGCTGGATCGAGAAGCGGGCTCCCAGACTGGAGCACACGCCCCCGGAGGCCGGCGCAATCGTGTTCGTCCGTTACCACCACGCCGTCAACTCGACCGCCCTGGCAGAGCGCCTCAGGAGCGAGCAGAGCGTCCTCATCGTTCCCGGCGATCATTTCGACATGGACGGGTACCTGCGAATCGGATTCGGAACGGATCCGGCGCACCTCGCGCCGGCGCTCGCCCTCGCCGGCGAGCTGCTCGACACAATCGAGTAGGGCATCAGCTCTCGACCATCGGCCTTCGACCTTCAGCCTTCGAACTTCAGACTTTCTTATGTCCCCACTCGATGGCACGACCGTGCTGGACTTCACCCGCGTGCTGTCGGGCCCGTACTGCACCATGCTGCTCGCCGACATGGGCGCCCGTGTGATCAAGATCGAGCAGCCCGGCCGCGGCGACGACACACGTGCGTGGGGCCCGCCCTTCGTGCAGGGAGAAAGCGCGTATTTTCTCAGCGTCAACCGCAACAAGGAGAGCCTGACGCTCGATCTCAAGACAGAAGCCGGACAGCAGGTAATTGCGCGGCTGCTCGAGCGGGCCGATGTCCTGGTGGAGAACTTCCGGCCCGGTGCGATGGACCGGCTGGGATTCGGATTCGAGCGCGTGTCCAGCCTGCACCCGGGGCTGGTGTACTGCTCGATCTCGGCGTTCGGACAATCGGGCCCTCGAAGCCACGAGCGTGGGTACGACGCCGTCATGCAGGGTGAAGGCGGGCTGATGAGCATCACGGGCGCGGCCGACGGACCACCGTTCAGGCTCGGGGTGGCGATCTCCGACATCGTGACCGGCATGTTTGCTGCGCAAGGCATTGCGATGGCGCTCCTGGCGCGCGTGCGCTCGGGACGCGGGCAGCGCGTCGACGTCGGAATGCTCGACGCGACGGCGGCGCTGCTCACGTATCAGGCCGGGATGTACTTCGCCACCGGGAAGGCGCCGGCGCGCATGGGGAACCGGCACCCGGCCATCGTTCCGTACGAGACCTTCCCGGCGGCAGACGGCGAGGTCGTCGTGGCGATCGGGAACGATGAACAGTGGCGCCGCTTCTGCGACGTCATCGAGGCGGGGGCACTCTCGCAGGATCCGCGGTTCGCCACGAACCGGGACCGCGTGGAGCGCTATGACGAGCTCCGGCCTCTCCTCGCAGCCCGCCTGGCGCTGCGCGCGAGAGCGGAGTGGGTGACGGCGCTCAAGGCGGCCGGCGTCGCGTGTGGCTCCGTCCGCGACATTCCCGAAGTGCTCTCGGATGCACAGATTGACGCCAGGCAGATGGTGGAAACCGTCGAGCACCTCACCGCGGGAGCCATTCGCGTCCTCGGTGTACCGGTCAAGCTTTCGGCAACTCCCGGCGCCGTCCGAGCCGCACCACCCGCGCTGGGGCAGCACACCGACGCAATCCTTCGAGAGGACTGCGGCCTGTCGGACACGGAGATCAGCGCCCTCCGAACGGAAGGCGTAGTGGGGTGAGTCCCCCGTTCCCCAGTCATGTACACTTGAGGCGAGAGGCGGGCTGATCGATATGGAAGTTTCGGAAGTCCGGCGGCGCCTGAGGGCCGCCGTCGAAGATGCCCGCAGGTCCGCCGCAGAGCGGAGGGCGCGAACGGATGCCGCAGCCCGCGCCTACGAGGAGTTTCTCGAGCAACGTGCCGTGCCGGTGTTCCACCAGTTCGCGGCGGCGTTGACGGCAGAAGGACACCTCTTCAAGGTGTTCACGCCCGCGAACTCGGTCCGGCTTGCGTCCGAGCGCTCGCACGAGGAGTTCATCGAGCTCACGCTGAACGATGCTTCCGATCCGCCGACGGTCGTCGGCCACACGTCCCGCGGGCGTGGCCGACGGATGATCAGTTCCGAGCGCCCGGTCCGCGAGCACGTCGCGGTCGCCGATCTCACCGAGGAGGATGTTCTGTCGTTCCTGCTCGTCGAAATCACGCATGTCATCGAGCGCTGAGAGGCGCCTTCGAGTTCTGCGCCTTCGGGTTTTACGCTTGCCGTTCCAGGTCGAAAATCACAGGAGATCACGAGATCAGAAGAACTTACTGATGCTCCTGAACTCCTGGTCTCCTGTGAGTCAAGCACGAGATACCCGGCTGCTCTGGCTCACGCCCGCCTCTCGGCGGCCGACACATCCACGCCGTCCCGCTCGAGCGCCGCGATGAGCGCCGCGCGATCCGGCGCGACGGCGCACGCATCGGCGATGTCGACGCTGCCGTCGCGCACGAGCGCGCCGAGCGCATCCACCATGGGCCGCATGCCCAGGCTCCGTCCCCCTTCGATGGCAATCGGCAGCTGTCCGGTGGCCCCCTCGAGCAGCAGCTTCCTGACCGCCGGGCTGCTCAGCAGCACCTCGCGGGCCGCCGTCCTGCCGCCGCCGACCTTCGCGACGAGTA
>JALZOC010000711.1 GCA_030857365.1 Acidobacteriota bacterium | reverse complement strand
CAGCAGCTGTTTCCTCTGGCACGTCCTCCAGCGCGAGCTTGCGGTAGCCCGACTTCAGACCGATTTCGTCGCGGCGGTGTCCCACGAATTCCGGACACCGCTGACGGCTCTTCGACACGTGACGGAATTACTCGAGGAAAGCGACGACCTGCCCCCCGAGCGCCGGCGGAGTTTCTATCAGGCGCTCGGGCGCAGCACGGAACGATTGCATCGCCTCGTCGAAACGCTGCTGGACTTTTCCCGGATGGAGGGCGGACGGAAGCCCTATGACCTGCGGATGCTCGATGCCGCAGCGCTCGTTGCGCAGGTCGCCGCCGATTTCGAGCGCGACGTCACGTCGCGCGGGTTCGCCATCAACGTGCGGGTGGATCGGGTGAACACTCAGATCAGGGCCGATGCCGAGGCACTCACCCATGCGTTGTGGAACCTCCTCGACAACGCCGTCAAGTATTCCCCGGAGGGGAATGCCGTCGACATCGCTGTGCACGGTCACCCATCTGGTCTCGCGATTTCAGTACTCGATCGCGGCCTGGGCATCCCGGCGCACGAGCGCAGAGACATTTTTCAGCGATTCGTGCGGGGCGAGCAGGCCACTCGGCTCGGAATCAAGGGGACCGGCCTCGGGCTCGCGATGGTTTCGCATGTTGTGCAGGCGCACCGCGGAACGCTCGACGTCCAGTCAGCGGAAGGCGCCGGAAGCACGTTCACGATCGTGTTGCCGGCAGAACCAGGCGCGGCCCAGGCGCCCACACCCGACGCGCTGACCAGCACGGACTTCGAACGATCGGAACCCGGTATTCGCTGACCTCATGCCAAAGATTCTGATCGTCGAAGACGAACCGGACATCGCTATGAGCCTCGAAGAGGATCTCCGGCGGCAAGGCCATGAAACCACTCTGGCGACCGACGGCCTGCGTGGCCTCCAACTGGGGAAGCAGCAGGGGTGGGACGTGATTCTTGTAGATGTCATGCTGCCGAAAATGGATGGCTTCGATGTCTGCAGTAGTCTGCGTAAAGCCGGAGTCGTGACACCCATCATCATGTTGACGGCACGGGCGCAGGAGGCTGAAAAGGAGCTGGGACTTGATTCCGGGGCCGACGATTACGTCACCAAGCCATTCAGCGTGCGCGAGCTTCGGGCGCGTATTCGTGCGCAACTCCGGCGCGGGGCACAGCCGAAGACTGGAGTCCATCGTTTCGGCGATTGCGAAGTGAATTTCGAGCGCGCAGAGCTGCGTCGATCGGGCCAGCTGGTTGACGTCACGCCACAGGAGCTGCGCCTGCTCGGCGCGTTTTTACGAAGTCCCGGCCGTGTGCTGAGCCGCGATCAGTTGATCGAAGCAGCATGGGGGCCCGGCATCGCGGTCACCGACCGGGTTGTTGACACCCATGTCTTCAACCTGCGGAAGAAGATAGAGCCGGTGCCCGCCGAACCCAGATTTCTCGTCGGCGTTCGGGGGCTTGGATACCGGTTCGAGGATGCGTCATGAGATTAACGAAGTCTTGACCATTGGTGGCTCACGCGTTGACGGCCGCGCTGCACACTGCCCGAAACGGGAGGCAGAGCAATGAATCGAACTATTGGAGTGGTGGTGGTCATGTTGTTCAGCATCGCGTGGCATCCGGCCGCGATGCGCGCCCAGTCCGCGCCTGAGGTCACCCTTCGCGCTGCGCTGGAACTGGAACAAATCAAGGGCGATTTGAAGGGCGCCATTGAACTATACAAGAAGGTGGTCGACGGTGCTGATCGCGCCGCCGGTGCGAAGGCGCTGCTGCGAATGGCAGAGTGTTATCAGAACCTAGGAGACAAGAAAGCAAACAAGGCTTACGAGCGCCTCGTCCGCGACTTTGGCGATCAGAGGGAGGCGGCCGTCGCACGAACGCGGTTGCGTGAGCCGGCGGCCATGTCGAAAGGCGATCGCGCTGTGTGGACCGGGCAGCATGTCGACCTGTTCGGCACGATCTCCCCGGATGGGCGTTACCTCACCTACATCGATTGGGAGAGCACGGGGAATCTGATGGTCCGCGATCTGGTCGCGAACACCGACCGCGCGCTGACCAACAATGTCAAGCACTCGCAGTTTGGCGGCGCTGACTGGTCGTCGATTTCGCGCGACGGCACCCAGGTCGCCTACAGCTGGTGGCATGCGGGCGGTCCGCCGCAGTTTGAAGTGCGCGTCGCCCCCCTTATGGGGTCGGGCATCCCCGCGTCGCGCGTGATCTGGCGCGGTTCGGGCCGCGACTCGATGCGGCCGTTCGACTGGTCGCCGGACGGCCGGAGTCTCCTGGTGCTGGTCGAGCGAGAGGATCGGACCTCCCAGCTTGGCATCGTGAACGTCGCTGCCGGCACTGTTCAGGTACTCAAGTCCCTGAACTGGCGCGGGATCAGCAAGGCTGTCTTCTCTGCCGACGGGCGGCACATCGCGTACGACGTCGAGGCCGGCGACGGCAGCCGCCACAGTTCGGTGTTCATCATGGCCGTGGACGCGAGTCGGGATCTCGCCGCGGTCGCGGGGCCGACGCGCAAC
>JALZOC010000710.1 GCA_030857365.1 Acidobacteriota bacterium | reverse complement strand
CCCGACCGACGCGCAGCTGCGCGGCGCGCTCGAGGCCGCCGACGCGACAGCCGTCACCGCCTGGAACGATGCCGGGGGCACGGCAGTGTTGATGGCGGCGACCGCGGTCCCCGAGCCGGCCGCGATCACCGAGCGGCGTGCGCTTCCGGAGCTCGGCGTCACGGTCGTCCGCTTCGCGAACGGAATCGAGGGCTGGCTCAAGCCGACCGACTTCAAGAACGACCAGGTGCTGTTCTCGCTGACGGCCTCCGGCGGAGCGTCCCTCGCGGCCCCGGCGCTCTATCCCGAAGCCACGCTCTCGCCCGCGCTCGTGGAATTGTCGGGAATCGGCGGACACACAGCCATCGATCTGCAGAAGCTGCTCGCCGGGAAGATCGCGTCCGCGAGCCCCTTCGTGTCCGCATCCTCGCACGGGATCTCCGGCTCGAGCACGCCAGCCAATCTGGAAACCGGACTGCAGCTCCTGCACCTCAGTTTCACCGCGCCGGGCGACGACGCGCAGGGGTTCGCGCTCATTCGGAAGCAGCTCGAAGCGTCGTACGCGAACCGCGAGAACAATCCGGGGCTGCTGTTCCGCGAGAAGATCGCGCAGGTCAACACGAGCAACCACTTCACCGCCCAGCCGCTGACCGTCACCCGGATCGGCACCCTCGATCGAGCCGCCATGGCGTCGTTCTACAAGGAGCGTTTCGCAAACGCGGCGGACTTCACGTTCTTCATGGTCGGGGCGTTCAAGATGGAGGAGGCGGTCCCGCTCGTCGCGCGGTACGTCGGCTCGCTGCCGGGGAAGGGGGGGCCGCCGAGCCGGTTCGCCGACCTGGCCGTGAAGTTTCCTGCCGCAAGCGAGCGGGCCGTGGTGGAGAAAGGGCGCGAGCCGCGCGCCCAGACGGTGCTCAGCTTCTTTGCCGATCCGCCGATCGAGGAGAACGAGCAGACCCGGGTGATTGCCGCGACCGACGTCCTGGAGATCGCTTTGCGGGACATCCTCCGCGAAGAACTGGGCGAGACCTACAACGTGTCGGCGGGCTTGTCGCAGCCGTTGCCGCAGCGCGGAGCAGGACACGTGACCGTCAACTTCGGCGCGTCCCCGGAGAACATCACGAAGATGGTCGAGCGGGCCCTGCAGGAGGTCACGCGGCTGCAGCAGGACGGACCGTCCGAGGATCTGGTCACCCGGGTCAAGGAATCGGCGCGCCGGGAGCACGAAACCGCGCTGAGGCAGAATGGCTTCTGGCTCGGCCGCCTGCAATCGGCGAAGCTGCTGGATCGCGACCCGCTGCTCATCCTTAAGCGCGAGCAGCGGATCGACGCGCTGACACGGGAGACTATCCAGGAGGCCTTCCGGAAGTACTTTCCCCGGGACCGCTACACGGTCGTGACGCTGCTGCCCGAGAAGAAGTAGCCCAGCGGCACTGCTCTTGCAGTGCCTCTCACCAGGGGCGCCGAATTGCGCTTCCCCGCATCTCGAACATGCAGTTCACGGCAACCGTGCATCAATCGCGTGGCAAATGTGGACCCTCGCCCCACGTGCTGCTTGTCGAGGACGACGAGGATACGCGTGAGGTGTTGCGGCTGATTCTTGAATCGGACGGCATCGAGGTTTCGGTGGCGCGCGATGGGCTGGACGCGCTCACTCGTATCGATCAGCTCCGCCAGGAGGATCCGTCCGCCCCATCGGTCATCGTGCTCGACTACATGATGCCGCGCTGCAGCGGGCCTCAGTTCCGGGAGCGGCAGCTCGCGAATCCAAAGATCGCCGGCGTGCCCGTCATCCTCGTGTCCGCGGTGTCCGACCTTGCCTCGCGCACATCGCTCCTGGATCCATTCGCGATCCTGCAGAAGCCGATCGACCCCGACCACTTCACGGCGGTCGTTCGTAAGGCGTGGGACGCCTATCTCAACGCGAAGCCATAACGGGCCCATCAGCTCCACGGCGGGCCGTCAAACTCGTTCGGATAACCAGCGAAGCGTGAGCTCGACGGCCGCAACAGCAAACAGGACCGTCAGCACGAGGACAACGAGTACCCACTTGAGCATCCGGCCAAGCTCGTTGTCGGTTTTCTGCTTCAAGGAAGGCTCTGCAGGTTCAGAACCCCGCAAAACCTTTATTTGACGATCAGATCGCCGCGCATTCCAGCGGCGAAGTGCC
This sequence comes from Acidobacteriota bacterium, assembly GCA_030857365.1. GTDB lineage: Bacteria > Acidobacteriota > Vicinamibacteria > Vicinamibacterales > 2-12-FULL-66-21 > JALZOC01. The sequence continues at coordinate 380 of JALZOC010000710.1, read as the reverse complement.
CGGGAAAGCTGCAGACGTAGGGGTAGGTGCCAGCCTTCGCGGGCGCCTTGAACGTGACCTCGACCGTTTCGCCAGGTCCCGCGAGCGCGGTCGCCGCGAGAATGTCTGCCTTGCGGGATGCGGGCACGTATTCGGTGTCGCGCGCCGTCATCGCATCCTGGCTGAACTTCGCGGCATCGACGCCGAGCTTCAGCGCCACGAAGTTGTGCGCCATGGCGACCTTCGGGATCTTCCCGACGGTCTTGAGCACGACATGCAGCATTTCCCCCGGCTTGGCCTGAATCGAGGTCACGCTGAATTTCATGTCGTCGCCGCCGGTGATCTCGATCGTCCGTCCGGCAGCCTTCCCGGCCTTCGTCGCGGCGGGAGCGGCCGGCTTC
>JALZOC010000004.1 GCA_030857365.1 Acidobacteriota bacterium | reverse complement strand
AGCCGGACGTGAGAAGCAGCATCGCGGCGGGCGCCGCCGCCGTGATGTTCAGCGGCGACAAACTGCTCGGCGGCCCCCAGGCCGGCATCGTCGTCGGCGACGAGGCCGTGCTGAGCCGCGTGCGAGCTCACCCGCTGATGCGCGCCCTGCGAGTGGACAAGATGACCTACGCGGCGCTCGAGGCGACCCTCGGGGAGATGAACGCGGGACGTGCGCACGAGTCGATCCCGGTGTCGCGCATGCTCGCGCTGACGCCAGGGGAGATCGAGGGGAGGGCCAGGGTCGTCGCGGCGGCACTGGCGTCCGGGGGGCTGACCGCTACGATTATCGACGGCGAATCCACGATCGGCGGAGGAAGCGCCCCGGGTTCAGCGCTCCCCACCCGCCTGCTGGCGGTCACCCGTCTTGACACCAGCGCCACGAAGCTCGAGCAACACATCCGATCCCATCACGTCCCGATCATCGCGAGGATCGACAACGCCCGCCTGCTGCTCGATCTCCGCACCGTCGACCCCGCCGACGACCCGCTCGTCGCCGAGGCGTTCACAGGGATTGACGTCGCGACTGAGGATAGCTCTCGGAACGGTCGAACCAAACCTACAACCTGAAACGCAGAACCAGACCGAAAACCGAAAACGGAAAACCGAAGCTCAGAAGATCGTAGAAATCGACTCGAGCGCCAGGTCGAGCGCCCGCGTGGGAAGCACGCCAAGATAAAACACCGCGATCGTGGCGAGCGCAAGGCCCGCCATGGCCGTGGCCCCGACCCTGGGCCTGATGGTGTCGGACCCTTCCGTCATGTACATCATTACGACGATGCGCAGATAGAAGAAGACCGAGACCACGCTCGTGAGCACGCCGATGATCGCCAGCGCGTAGTGGCCTTCCTGGATCGCGGCGCTGAAGATGTACCACTTGCCGATGAACCCCGCCGTGGGCGGCAGTCCGCCGAGCGAGAGCAGGAAAATCGTCATGAGGCCGGCGAGCCCCGGGCGCGACCGCCAGAGACCGGCGAAATCCCGCAGCTCATCGTGCTCGTTCTCCTCTGTGCCGAGGAGCGCGACAATGCCGAGCGCACCCATGTTGGTCACCGCATAGGCGAGCAGGTAGAACAGGATCGCCGCCTTGCCGGTGCTGTTTGCGGCGACGAGTCCGAGCAACAGGTACCCGGCGTGGGCAATGCTCGAATAGGCAAGCATCCGCTTCACGTTCGTCTGCACGACTCCGACGACCGCGCCCAGGATCATCGTCAGGGCGGCGAGGAGCGACAGCACCGGGATCCACTCGGCCTTGAGCGGCTCCAGCGGGGAGAGGAACACGCGGACGAAGGCGGCGAACGCCGCGGCCTTCACGGCCGTCGACATGAAGGCCGTGACGATGGTGGGCGCCCCTTCGTATGCATCGGGTGTCCACATGTGGAACGGAACCGCGGACACCTTGAAGGCAAAGCCAACCGCGAGGAGGCCGACCGCCAGCAGCGCGAGCATCGAGGGCGCTTCCGCCCCCTGGCGCGAGAGCGCTTCGCCAATCTCGTCGATGCGCGTCGAGCCGGAGAGCGCAAAGGCGAACGCGATGCCGTAGAGGAAGAACGCGCTCGAGAACGCACCCAGGAGGAAATACTTGAAGGCCGCCTCCGCCCCCCCGGCGCTGTGGCGGCGGATCCCCGTCAGCACGTACACGGCGAGCGAGAGGATTTCGAGGGCGAGAAAGATGACGAGCAGGTCGGTTGCGGCGGCCATCATCATCATGCCGCAGATCGCGAAGAGCGTCAGCGCATAGTACTCGCCGGCGGGGATCCGCTCGCGCTCCACGATCCCGTTCGACATCAGCATCGTCAGCACGCCGATCAGGCAGAGGACGAGGTTGATGAAGAGCGCGAAATTGTCGGAGCGGATCACGCCCATGCTCTGTGCATCGGTGTCCCAGAGAACGACCGACGCCACCGCGGCTCCCGCGAGACCGATGAGTCCGAGGCCCGCAATGGGCATCCGCTCCCCGGGCTGGCGGAATGCCTCCGCCAGCATGGCGGCTATCGCCGAGAGGGCGACGATCACGAGCGGAATCAGCGCGGCGTATTCAGTCATCATTCCTTGGTCGCCAGTCGCGCCTTGGTCGCTGTCGCGCTGCTCGGCGATTGCGGCGGCGGGTTCGGACCCGGCGTGGCGATGCGCGAATCACGAGAGGCAGGCGGGAGTGCCGGGGGCGCCGCTGGCGAATCCGTTCCGCGCACCAGGTGCAGAGGCCGCGGCCTCTCCGCGTAGCTGCCCCCGGTGACGCGCTCGATCGTGCGCTGGACGGAGGGCTCCATCGGTCTCAGGAAGACTCCCGGCAGCACCCCCATGACGATGCACATGCCGACCGTCGGCACCATCATCGCCCACTCCCTCGGCGTCAGGTCCGGCAGCGAGCGGTTCTTCTCGTTGGTGATCTCCCCGTAGTTCACCCGCTGGAACATCCAGAGCATGTACACCGCCGACAGGATGACGCCCGATGCGGCAAATGCGGCCAGCGTCGGATCCCACAGGAACGCGCCGACGAGGATGAGGAACTCGCCGACGAATCCGTTCATGCCGGGCAGGGCGATCGAGGCGAGCGTGATGAGCAGGAATGCAGCGACCAGCCGCGGGACCACCGCCTTCAGGCCGCCGAATTCCGAAATCAGCCTGGTATGCCTGCGATCCGACAGCATCCCGACGATCATGAAGAGGCCGCCCGTGCTGACGCCGTGCGCCAGCATCTGGTAGACCGCCCCCTGGGCCCCCTGGACGTTCATCGCGCACAGTCCGAGCACGACGAACCCGAGGTGACTCACGCTCGAGTACGCCACCAGCTTCTTCATGTCCGGCTGGACCATCGCGACGAGCGCGCCGTAGATGATCCCGATCACGGCGAGTGCGGCAATCCATGGAGCGAAATACATCGCCGCCGAGGGGAACAGTGGAAACGCGAACCGGAACAGCCCGTAGGTGCCCATCTTGAGCATCACGCCCGCCAGGATGATCGACCCGGCCGTGGGAGCCTCGACGTGGGCGTCCGGCAGCCACGTGTGGAACGGAAACAGCGGAACCTTGATGAGGAACGCCACCGCGAACGCGAGGAAGAACCACATCTCCATCGGCCAGGACAGGTCGACCGCATAGAGATCCAGCAGATTGAAGCTTGGAGTGCCCGTCGCCGAGCCGTGCGCATAGGCGAGCCCGATGATCGCGACGAGCATCAGGACGCTGCCGGCCATGGTGTAGAGGATGAACTTCACCGCCGCATACACCCGCCGCTCGTATCCCCAGATGCCGATCAGGAAGTACATCGGGATGAGGACGAAGTCCCAGAAGACGTAGAAGAGGAACAGGTCGATCGAGACGAACACGCCCAGCATCGAGCTCTCGAGCGCGAGCACGAAGAACGAGAACATCTTGACGTTCTTGTGGACGGAGTCCCACGAGGAGAGCAGCGCGAGGGGCGTCAGGAACCCCGTGAGGACCACCAGCAGCAGGCTGATGCCGTCCACGCCGACGAGATACTGGATGCCGAACGCCGGAATCCACGCATGCTGCTCGACGAACTGGTAATCGGCACTCGAGGGGTCGAACCGCCACCACAGCAGGAGCGTCGCGAAGAATGTGGCGAGCGACACCGCGAGCGCCAGCGTCCGGACCGCCGGCTCACGGTCGCGCCGATCGCCGCTTCCGCCCGCGAGCAGGACCAGGAGGGCGCCGGCGAGCGGCAGAAACACAATGACTGAAAGCATGTCGCTACACTGAAACCCGAACGTTCGGACGAGCCATCACCGCCACAGGTAATACCCGAGAATCACGACGACGCCGAGGAACAGCGCGGCCGCATACGCCCGCACCGAACCGGTCTGCACGCGGCGCAGGCTGCTGCTGCCGGCCTCGACCGTCATCCCGACGCCGTTGACGGCACCGTCGACGACCCCCGCGTCCATTCCCTTCCACAGCCCTCCGGTCGAGAAGGCCTTGACCGGCTGCACGATGGCCGCGTCATACAGCTCGTCGACGTAGTACTTGTTGCTGAGCAGGTGGTAGACGCCCGACATGCTTGTCGACAAGCGGTCGGCTGCCTCCCGGTTCTTCAGCCAGAAATAGGCGGCGATGCCGATTCCGGCGAACGCAACGCCGCTCGAGAGCGCCATCAGCATCAGCTCGGTGGACCCGTGATCGTCGCTGTCGGCAGGATCGTGCCCCGGCTGCGCCTCCTGCAGGGACGCAGGCCGGAGCGTCACCTCCCGGGGCGCGGGGAGCATCGATGCGGCGCCGGTGCCTCCGGATTCGCGGGCTCCCTCGGAGACGTGGAAGCTGGGTTCGAGGAACCCTTCGATGCGATTCGCGCCGCCGAGCGCGTGGGGAACACCGACGTAGCCGGCGACGATCGAGCCAATCGCCAGGACGATCAGCGGGATCGCCATCGAGGGGGGCGCGTCGTGGAGGTGGTGAGCCGGATGGTCACTGCCGTGCGGTGTTCCGGCGTGCCGCGTGCCGTGGAACGCGAGGAACACGAGGCGGAACATGTACGTCGCCGTCAGCAGCGACGTGACCGCGCCGATGCCCCAGAGCAGCAGCCGGTTCGAATTGTCCGATGTGAAGGTCTTGAAGAGAATTTCGTCCTTGCTGAAGAAGCCGGACAGCAGCGGCACCCCCGCGATCGCGAGCGCGCCGATGAGGAACGTCCAGTACGTAATCGGCAGCGCCTTCTTCAGGCCGCCCATCTTCCGGAGGTCCTGCTCCCCTGCCAGGGCGTGGATGACCGCGCCCGAGCCGAGGAACAGCAGCGCCTTGAAGAACGCGTGAGTGTAGAGGTGGAAAATCCCCGCCGCATACGCTCCCACGCCCATCGCCAGGAACATGTACCCGAGCTGCGACACGGTCGAGTACGCGAGGACGCGCTTGATGTCGTTCTGCACGAGACCGATCGTCCCGGCCAGGAGCGCCGTCGCCGCGCCAATCCCGGCCACGATCGCCAGCGTGGTGGGGGCGTGCGAAAAGAGCACGGCGTTGCGGCCGATCATGTACACGCCCGCCGTGACCATCGTCGCGGCATGGATCAGCGCCGAGACCGGCGTGGGGCCCTCCATGGCGTCCGGGAGCCACACGTACAGGGGGATCTGGGCGGACTTGCCGGTCGCGCCGAGAAACAGCAGAAGCGTCGCGATGGTCATCGCCCCCATGACGCCGTGCTCGACGGCGCGGGTGTCGGCCGCGGCCGCCACTTCCTGGAAGTCGAGAGTGCCGAACGTGGCGAACACCAGCAGCATCCCGAGGATGAACCCGAAGTCGCCGATGCGGTTCACGATGAACGCCTTCTTGCCGGCGTCCGCCGCAGACCTCTTCTTGAACCAGAAGCCAATCAGCAGGTACGAGCACAGCCCGACTCCTTCCCAGCCGACGAACATGACGGGGAAGCTCGCCCCGAGGACGAGCACGAGCATGAAGGCGGCAAAGAGGTTCAGGTACGAGAAGTAGCGGGCGTACTCGCCGTCCGGCTCCTCGTGCATGTAGCCCGTCGAGTAGATGTGAATCAGCGAGCCGATGCCGGTGATGACGAGAATCATCACGGCCGCCAGCGAGTCGAGGCGGAGCGCGAACGGCACGTGCAGCGTGCCGGACGACATCCAGGTGAACACGTCCTGCTGGAGCGCCCCCGTCGGGTCGTTCACCATCGACAGCACGGACATCACGGACACGACGAACGACCCGCCGATGGCCGCGATCGCCATCGCGCCGGAGACCCGCTTCGGCAGCCGGCGTCCGAACGACGCATTCACCAGGAAACCGGCGAGCGGGAGCAGCGGGATGAGTAACAGCATGCCTACCATTTGAGGGACGTGAAGGCGTCCGGGTTCAGCGTCTCGCGGTGCCGGAAGAGCGAGATGACGAGGGCCAGTCCCACGGCCGCTTCCGCCGCCGCGACGGTCATGACGAAAAAGGTGATGATCTGCCCGTCGACGGTCCCGAGGTACCGGCCGACCGCGACGAAGGTCAGGTTCACCGCGTTCAGCATGATCTCGATCGAGAGCAGGACGGTGATGAGGTTCCGCCGCACGAATACGCCCGCGGTCCCAATGGCAAACAACAGCGCCGACAGGACGAGGTAGTGATCCAGCCCGACCATCTCAGCGTTGTTCCTTCCGCGCCAGCACGACGGCGCCCACCATGGCGACAAGGATCAGAATCGACGTCGCCTCGAATGCGAACGCATGGCGCGTGAAGAGCTCCCTGCCAATCGCCGCAACGGAACTCACATCCGTGGCGGACGCGCCCTGCGGAAACGCGCCGGCCCGCACGCGCCACATCGCCCAGACCACCTCCGCGCCGAGGAGCAGCGACAGCCCGATGCCGAACCGCATGCCCGTGGGCCCCAGCAGCACCGACACCGACCGCGGCGCCGGATCCTCCTGTGGAATGTTCAGCAGCATGACGACGAACAGGAAGAGCACCATGATGGCGCCCGCATAGATGATGATCTGCGTCACGGCGGTGAACGGCGCGTCGAGCAGCACGTACAGGCCCGCGAGGCCGCCGAACGACGCAATCAGCAGCATCACGCTGTGCATGGGGTTCCGCTGCGCGACGACGAACAGCGACGCCACGACCGCGATCGCGGCAAACGCGTAGAAGGCGAATACATCCATAAATTCTTGCTTACGTGCGACGTGCCACGTGCCATGCGCGGGGCCGCCCGCGGCACGTCTCGCTCTGCACCCTGCACGTGGAACGTGGCACGTTATCCGACGGCCAATATGACCGCCGCCGTGACGACCAGGTTGACGACCGCCGCCGGCAGCAGGACCTTCCAGCCGAACTCCATCAGCTGGTCGTAGCGGAAGCGCGGCAGCGTCCAGCGCATCCACACGTAGAAAAAGAGGATCAGGAACACCTTCAGGAGAAACCACATCCACCCGAGCCAGTCCGGCAGGAACGGCCCGAGCCACCCGCCCAGATACAGGCTCGTCGCCACCGCCGACACCGTGACCATGTTCACGTACTCCGCGAGGAAGAACATCGCGAAGCTCATGGAGCTGTATTCGGTGTGGTACCCGGCGACGAGCTCCTGCTCCGCCTCGGGAAAGTCGAACGGCGCGCGGTTGGTCTCGGCGACGCCGGCGGTCATGAAAATGAGGAATCCGAAAAACTGCGGGATCACGTACCAGCGCGGGATGAAGCCCCACCACGTCCCCGACTGCTCCATCACGATGTCGCGCATCGACAGCGATCCCGCCATCATGATCACCGCCGCCAGGGCGAGTCCGAGCGACAGCTCGTAGCTGATCATCTGGGCCGCGGAACGCAGCCCGCCGAGCAGCGAGTACTTGCTGTTGGACGCCCACCCGGCCAGCACGATGCCGTAGACCCCCATGGAGGTGATCGCGAACACCACGAGGACCGCGACGTTCACGTCGGTGATCTGCAGCGGGATGGGCCGTTCCAAAAGCCCGAACAGCGTCGTTTCGGTCCCGAACGGGATGACCGAAAACGCGGCGAACGCGGTCGCGGTCGACACGAGCGGCGCCAGCGCGAACAGAAACGCGTCGGCCGCCTTGGGCCGCAGCTGCTCCTTGAAGAGGAGCTTGATGACGTCGGCGAAGGGCTGCAGGGCCCCCTCGAACCCCACGCGGTTCGGACCGCTCCGGTCCTGGATGTAGGCGCACACCTTGCGCTCCATCCACACCATGAACGCGGCCGAGAGCACCAGCATGTTGAAGACCGCGAAGATCAGCCCCAGCTGCGCGACGACGGGGGCAGACGGCAGGAAGCTCGCCATCAATGGGCTCCCACCGGCGTCGCCGCCCCCCGCCAGTCGGCCGGCAGCGTGCAGCGGCCCTCGCGCACGTGCGCTTCGAACTCCGGCCGGAAGTGCTTCACCGTCGTCAGCGCCGGCGTCGCGGCCGCGTCGCCGAAGGCGCACAGCGTCTTGCCGGCGATATTGCCGCCGACGCTGAGGAGCAGGTCGATGTCGCGCATCTCCCCTTCGCCGTTTTCGATGCGCGTCAGGATCTTCAGCAGCCAGTCGCCCCCTTCGCGGCACGGGGTGCACTTGCCGCACGACTCGTGCTTGTAGAAATGGAGCAGGTTGCGCGCCACCCACACCATGCAGGTCGTCTCGTCCATCACGATGATGCCGGCCGATCCGAGCATCGAACCCGCCTTCGCCACGTCGTCGAAACTGGCGGGAATATCGAGCTGGTCCGGCAGCAGGATCGGCACCGAGGAGCCCCCGGGGATCACGGCCTTGAGCGTGTGGCCGTCCCTGATGCCGCCGGCGTGATTGTAGATGAGCTCTCGCAGCGTCGTCTTCATCGTGGCTTCGAAGACGCCCGGCTTCTTCACGTGGCCGCTGACGCAGAACAGCTTGGGACCGCCGTTCTTCTCGGGACCGAGCGACGTGAACCACTCCGCGCCCCTGGTCAGGATTGCGGGCAGGTTGCAGAGCGTCTCGACGTTGTTCACCGCCGTCGGGGCGTTGTACAGGCCAGAGACTGCAGGGAACGGCGGCTTGATGCGAGGCTGCGCGCGCTTGCCCTCGAGCGACTCGATGAGCGCCGTTTCCTCCCCGGCTTCATACGCGCCGGCGCCCCGGTGGATCACGATGTCGCAGTCGAAGCCCGACCCCATGATGTTCTTGCCGACGTAGCCCTGCGCGTACGCCTTCGCGAGCTCGGCCTCCATGATTTTCTGAACGTGATAGAACTCGCCGCGGATGTAGATGTAGGCAACCCTGGCGCCGATGGCCCAGCAGCCGATCAGGCATCCCTCGAAGAGCAGGTGCGGATTGCGCTCCATGAGGAGGTGATCCTTGAACGTGCCCGGCTCGCTCTCGTCGGCGTTGCAGCAGATGTACTTCGGCTTCGGCGTGTCCTTCAGGACGAACTGCCACTTGAGGCCGGTCGGAAATCCGGCGCCGCCGCGGCCGCGCAGCCCCGATGCCTTCACGAGGTCGATGACCTCGCCCGGCGGCATCGCGAGCGCCTTCTTCAGCCCTTCATACCCCTCGTGCCTGACGAAGAAGTCGAGCGTGTAGCTGTTCGGCTCGCGGACGTATTTCGTGAGAATCGGTTCCATGTTGATTACAGCGCGTCGTTGCTCGTTCTCTATGCCCGTGGCTTCCGGCGGAAAGCTACATCATGTCTCGAGCTTCAGATGGCAGCCGTTGAACGCCGCGGCGCCTCTGGTCCGAATGTCGTCGACGAGCCTCCCCGCATCCTCGGGGCGCACGCGCTCGTGCCAGTGTTCGTTGTTGATCATGACGATGGGCGCGCGATCGCAGGCGCCAAGGCACTCGAACTCCAGCAGGGTGAACATGCCGGACGGATCGGTCTGGCCAACCTTGATGCCGAGCTTCTCCGACAGCGCCTCGGTGACGCGTTCGGCGCCGGCGAGCGCGCAGGAGAGCGTCCGGCACACCTGCAGCACGTATTGTCCGACGCGCTCCCGGAAGAACATGACGTAGTAGGTCGCCACGTCCTCGACTTCCGCGGGAGTCATGTCGAGGATGCCGGCCACGTGGCGCATGCCGCTGGCCGTCAGGTACCCCTCCTGCTCCTGGACGAGGTAGAGCGCCGCCAGCACCGCCGACCGCTGGCGATCCGGCGGGTACTTCGTGAGCAGATCGTCGAGGATCGCCCGGCGCTCGGGAGTGAACACGAAGACGCCCCCCTCGTCCAGCCGCGCGCGTTCCGACTGGTGGAAGTGCTCGCGGTCGTACACCATCAACGGATGGAAGCTCATCGATCCACGTCTCCCATGACGACATCCGTCGAGCCGATGACGGCGATGACGTCGGCAATCATGCCGCCGATGATCGCGTTCGGCAGCGCCTGGCATGCGTAAAAGGACGGGGCCCGCAGCTTGATGCGATACGGACGGTTGGTGCCGTCGGAAACGACCGAGAACCCGTGCTCGCCGCGCGGCCCTTCGACCGGCACGTAGGCTTCCCCCGCTGGCACCGTGAAGCCCTGCGAGTAGATCAGGAAGTGCTGGATCAGCCCTTCCATCTCGGTGTAGACCTTGTCTTTCGGCGGCGGCACGATCCGGTAGTCCTGGATGTCGTAGATGCCGCGCGGACTGATCCGGGCGAGCGCCTGCTGCGCGATCCGGGTGCTCTGCCGCATCTCCTCGAGACGCACCAGGTACCGGTCGTAGACGTCGCCTTCGGTCCCGGTCGGAGTGGTGAAGTCGTAGGTCTCGTAGCCGAGATACGGAAAGGTTTTCCGGACGTCGTAGGGGACGCCCGCGGCTCGCGCCATCGGACCGACGAGCCCGTAGGCAATCGCGGTGTCCTTGCCGATCACGCCGACGCCCCTCGTCCGCTTCAGCCAGATCTGGTTCTGCGTCAGCAGGTCTTCGTACTCGTCGAGCTTGCCGGGGAACGCATCGAGGAACGTCTTCACGGCGTCGTGGAAGCCGGTCGGCAGGTCCTCGCGGAGGCCGCCGATCCGCAGGTAGCTCGGAAACATCCGGAAGCCGGCGAGCATCTCGTTGATGTTCAGCAGCTGCTCCCGCTCGCGGAAGCAGTACATCATCACCGAGACGGCGCCAATCTCCAGACCATGTGTTCCCAGCCACACGAGGTGGCTGCTGATGCGCTGGAGCTCGGCGATGAGCACGCGGATGTCGCGCACGCGCTCCGGCATCTCCACATTCAGCAGCCGCTCGACCGACATGCAGAACGCCAGGCTGTTCGACTGGGCACCCAGATAGTCCATGCGCTCGACGAGCGGGATCACCTGCTGCCATTTCTTCTGTTCGGCGGTCTTCTCGATCCCCGTGTGGAGGTACCCGACGGTCGTATCGGCCCCCACGACGGTTTCGCCGGAGAGCTCCAGCACGATCCGCAGCACGCCGTGCGTGCTGGGATGCTGCGGCCCCATGTTGACCGTCATCGTCTCGCTGCGCAGTTCGGGAGCAGTAGTGGACATCGCTCTTTCAGCTCTCAGCTTTCAGCTCTCAGCTCTCACGTGCCACCAGCGCATTGGCTGATGGCTGACAGCTGACGGCTGACAGCTCATATCGCCCTCTCCACCAGCGTGCAAATCGCGTGTATCACCGTCATGTGCACTTCCTGCACGCGCGCGGTGGACGCCTCGGGCACGTTGATGTGGATGCCGGCCGCGCCGCCGATCGCACCCCCGTCGCGCCCCGTCAGCGCAATCGTCTTCAGTCCACCGGCCGACGCGGCTTCGATGCCGCGCAGCACGTTTGCCGATGCGCCGCTCGTCGAGATGCCGAACGCCACATCATCCGGGCGCCCGAGCGCCTCGATCTGCCGGGCGAAGACGCGCTCGAAGCCAAAATCATTCGCCGCGGCCGTCAGCACGCTCGTGTCGGTCGAGAGCGCGAGCGCGGGAAACGCTGCCCGCTGCCGTTCGAAGCGCACCACCAGTTCGGTCGCGAAGTGCTGCGCATCGGCGGCGCTGCCTCCATTGCCGAAGATCAGCAGCTTGCCGCCCGCCCCCATCGCGCCGCGAATGGCTCGAGCGGCCTCCACGATCGGTGCATGATCCAGATCGCGCATGCGCTCGTGCGCCGCGACCGCGGCTTCAAACAGCGCCTTCACCACCGCGGCGCCGTCCGACGCCGCGCCCTCGGGCGTGGTCACGACCGCGACTCCAGCCGGGACCGGTCGAGCCACGGCGAGGGCCCATTCCGCGCGTTCAATCGTTTCGCGCCCGTTCTCTCGTCGCTTCGATGTTGGCGACGAACTCGTCCTGCGTCACCTGCAGCGGCTCGTACGTCTTCACGGGCATCCTGATCTGCACCGGGTAGTCCTTCCGGAGCGGATGCCCGTCCCAGTCCTCCGGCATCAGGATGCGCCGCATATCCGGGTTGCCGCTGAAGTGAATCCCGAACAGGTCGTAGGCTTCACGTTCCGACCACGCCGCCGCGGGCCAGACCCCCGAGACCGATGGGACCTTCACACCGTCGCCCCCCGGCACACGCACCTTGACGCGCAGCCGCCGCGGCGTCCTGCCGAACCCCGCCATTCCCAGGCTGGCCATCAGGTACACGATCTCGAAGCGGGGCTCTCGCGGGAGGTAATCGACGGGCAGCAGATCGACGAGCAGCGCGAAGCGGAGCTCCGGCGTGTCGCGCAGCGCCAGGCAGGTGTCGACGAGGTGCTCGAGCGGAACATAGATCGTCGGCATGCCGTCGCCCGCCTCGACGCTCTCCAGACGGACCGTCGGGACCGCGCGCGACAGGATCTCGAAAATCGAAGCGGGGTCGCTCACGTGAAGACCTTCGTCCTGTCGATCTTCTTCTGCAGCTGCACGATGCCGTAAATCAGCGATTCGGGGCGCGGCGGGCACCCCGGCACGAACACGTCGACCGGCACCACCTGATCGACGCCCTGGACGATGGCGTAGTTGTCGAACACGCCGCCGACCGAGGCGCACGCGCCCATCGAGATGACGTACTTGGGCTCGGGCATCTGATCGTAGATGCGGCGCAGCACCGGGGCCATCTTGCGCGAGAGCCGGCCGGCCACGATCATGAGATCGGACTGCCGCGGGGAGCCGCGAAAGACCTCGGCGCCGAATCGCGCGATGTCGTAGCGCGCCGCGCTCATCGCCATCATCTCGATCGCGCAGCAGGCCAGCCCGAACGTGACCGGCCAGATCGACGAACGACGCGCCCAGTTGACCATCTTGTCGACGGTCGTGAGCATCACGGGAATTTCGGGATCGTAGTCAGACATAAGAGAGTCTCTCAGCTATCAGCTATCAGTCTGTCAGCACCTTGGCACCCCGGCACCCCGGCACCCCGGCACCCCGGCACCCAAGCACGTCGGCACCGTGGCGCTTCGGGTTTACCCTTGCGCCCCGTGTCCCCAGTCCAGCACGCCCTTGCGCCAGATGTAGACGTAGCCGGCAAGCAGGATCATGAAGAAGAGCACGAGCTGGACGAGCCCGAACCATCCGAGGTCGCGGAACGCCATGGCAAAGGGATAGAGGAACGCCACTTCGATGTCGAAGAGCAGGAAGATCATGGCCACGAGGTAGAACTTCACGGGGTGACGTTCGCGCGCGTCGCCGACCGGCGGCATGCCGCACTCGTAGGGCGCCAGCTTCTCGGGGGTCGGCTTCCGGGGTGCGAGCAGGTGTGCGCCAAGCACGTTGATCGCGCCGAAGCCGGCACCCAGCCCGATCATCAGAAGGATAGGAACCCAGCCGTGCATTGCGTCCTGTTGACTCCGCTTGTGAATCTTTTCTCAAGGACCGGCCGAAAAAAGCGCGTCAGCCCGACCCTGACGCGTTCCACGGCAGAAACAGCCCGTTTCCGGGCGATCTCATCCCACGAATGCTATCACAAGCGGCAGAACGCGCGGGCGTGTGGAAGCCGCTCGGAGCGTCGACTCGCGCGAGCCCTCGAACGGGAACCAGGAACCCGGAACCCCGAACCCGGAACCCCGACCGATGTCAGAATATCCCCATGCGCCTCGCCTGGTTCAGCCCGATGCCCCCGCTCGCGTCGGGAATCGCGACCTGCAGCGCGGAGCTGGTCGCGGGACTCTCCGACGAGCACCAGATCGAGGTGTTCGTGGACGAGCCGGTTGCCCGAATGCGTGCAGCCGCCGAACCGCCGGCGACGACGCTGCATTCGGCACACGAGTTCCTGTGGCGGCGCCGCGCCGCGCCGTACGATCTCACCGTGTACCAGCTCGGCAACTCGTCGCACCACGACTACCTCTGGCCTTACCTCTTCAGATATCCCGGACTCGCGGTACTCCACGATGCCCACCTGCATCACGCCCGTGCCGCGGCGCTGCTTCGCACGAACCGGCCGGGCGACTATCGTGCCGAGTTCGCTGCGAACCACCCAGGCGTGGCACCCGACCTGGCGGAGCTGGCGGTCGCGGGCTTCGACAACCACATCTATTACGCCTGCCCCATGACCCGCCTCGTGGTCCAGGCCTCGCGCATGACCGTCGTGCATGCAGGATCGCTCGCTGCCGGACTCAACGCGGAGATTCCGGGGGCCGATGTGCGATGCATCCACCTCGGCCACGGTGAGCTTCTGTCGGATGCCCAGGTCTCGGCCGCCCGTACGAAGCTGCGCCACGAGCGGCGCATCCCTGAAGATGCCGTGGTGTTTGGCGTATTCGGCGGGCTGACCCCGGAGAAGCGGGTTCCCCAGGTGCTGGACGCGTTCGAGGCGGTGCTGCCCTACTCGCCGAACGCTCATCTGCTCCTGGCCGGTGCGTCGGCCAGGCACTACGACGTTAGGGCCGACGTCGATACGCGTGGGATCGCGGCGCATGTGACGTTGACGGGGTATCTCGAGACTGAGGGAATGCTGACCGAGTGCATCGCGGCATGCGACATCGCGCTGAACCTGCGGTGGCCGACGGCGCGCGAGATCTCGGGCCCGTGGCTGCGCGCGCTCGCGGCCGGCCGCGCGACCATCATCATGGATCTCGAGCACCTGGCGGACGTGCCGTCGCTCGATCCGCGCACGTGGCGGCTGAACCCCGGCGGGATCCGGGACTCGGGACTGGGGACTGGGGATCCGGGGATGCGCGACTCCGGACGTGGCAATTCAATCCCAGGTCCCGAATCCCGAATCCCTGATCCCGAGGTCCTGATCCCGAGTCCCATCACGATCGCAATAGACGTGATGGACGAAGCGCACTCGCTCCGGCTCGCGATGCGCCGCCTTGCTGCCGATCCCGCGTTGCGCGCATCGCTCGGCTCCGCAGGGCGCACATACTGGGAGCGGGAACATTCGCCGGCGCGTATGCTCGACGATTACCGGGCCGCACTCGCCGCGGCGGCGGCATTGCCGGTTCCCGAGCCGGCGCTTCCCCGCCACCTCGTCAACGACGGAGACGATCGGCTCGCCACGCTGCTCGGCGCCTTCGGAGTGGCCGTCCCGTTCCGGCGAAGCGGCCGTCGCATGGCGATCGCGCGTGCGCTGTAGGATACACTTTGACCATACAACTGAACGGTGAGCGCTTCGAGCTGACCGGTCCGCTCACGATTGGCGCCCTGCTCGCACAGCTGAACATCGATCCGCGCCTCGTCGCCGTCGAGCACAACATCGAGGTCGTCAAGCGGCACCGCTACGATACGACGATGGTGAATGAGGGGGATGAGGTCGAGATCGTCAATTTCGTCGGCGGCGGGTGAGCGGTCGTCGCGCCGAGCTGTACGTAGCGCGGAGCTTCACCTCCGCGTCGTCGCTCCGGGAAGAACACCATGAACTCTGATCCCCTCGTCATCGCCGGCCGCTCCTTCCGCTCGCGCCTGGTCGTCGGCACCGGGAAGTACCCTTCGCATCCCGTCATGGCCGACGCGCACGTCGCCTCGGGTGCGGACATGGTCACCGTCGCGGTACGGCGCGTCAATCTGAGCGACCGGTCGAAGGAATCGCTCCTCGACCACATCGACCGCGAGCGCATCTTCATCCTCCCGAACACCGCCGGGTGTTACACGGCCGAGGACGCCATCCGGACCGCCAGGCTCGGGCGCGAGGTCGGGCTGTCGAACTGGGTCAAGCTCGAGGTCATCGGCGACGAGCAGACGCTCTTCCCCGACAACATCGCGCTCCTCGAAGCAACGCGTGTCCTCGTTCGCGAGGGGTTTGTCGTCCTGCCGTACACGAACGACGACCCCGTCATCTGCCGGAAGCTGGAGGAAGCGGGTGCCGCCGCCGTAATGCCGCTCGGCGCGCCGATCGGATCGGGGCTGGGCATCCAGAACCCGAACAACATCCGGATCATCAAGGCGCAGGCCGGTGTGCCGGTGATTGTCGATGCCGGGGTCGGGACCGCGTCCGATGCGGCCATCGCGATGGAGCTCGGCGCGGACGGCGTGCTGATGAACACCGCGATCGCGCTCGCGTCGGATCCTGTGGCGATGGCCACCGCCATGAAGCTGGCGGTTGAGGCCGGCCGGCTCGCGTTCCGGGCCGGTCGGATTCCGAAGCGCGACTACGCGTCGGCCAGCAGCCCGACCGCGGGCCTCATCACCTCGAAATAAAGGGGACACTCATCTTTACGGTAAGTTGTTGATTCTGACACTCCAATTGACTCACCGTCCGATGTTTTCCGACGTGGTGGCGCTTCCGTAGCCCAGATGCCGAACGAGTCTCACGAATCACTGGAGGCCGTGCTCAGCCGGCTGGCAACGGAGCGCGACGAAGCGGACGCGCGTTACAACGAGGCGTTGACAGCGCTCGACCTGGCGCTCCGCCCGCCTGCGGCCCTCCCCTCGTCCGCCCCTGGCCTCGACGATCACCAGCTCGCAGCGCTCAACGGCGCGTGGAACATCCTGCCGGCCGCGCCGTCGGCCCCCGGGATCAAGGGGCGGCTCACGCGGTTCGTGTGGGGTGTGATCGGGCCGTACCTCCAGCGGCAGCTCACGTTCAACTCCCTCCTCGTCGATCACTTGAACCGGGGCGCCGCCGCGCAGCGGGAGGCGTACAGGGCGTCCGAAGCGATCGTCGTCGTGCTGCGGGAGCATCTCGCGGGTCTGGCGGAATTGCAGTCGCGGCTGATGCTCCTTCTGCAACAGATCACGCCCTATGTGGATACGAAGGACCGGCACAGCGGCAGCGGTGCGCTCGTCCTGAACGCCGCGCTGAGCGCCCACGCGGAGAACATCGCCAAGCGGCTCGAATCCCTCGCGGTGCGCGAGCATCGCTACGAGGCGCGCCTGACCACGCTCGCCACGTCGACGGGCGCGGCCCACGACGATCTGCGCGATCTGCGCGCCACGCTCGGAGTTGTTCAGCATGGCTTCATGACGCTGAAGCGGGAGTTGGAGGCGCTCGGCGCTGAGCCCGCATCCCGAATCTCCAGCCCCGAATCCCGAGTCCCGAGTTCTGGCAGCGTCGTGCCTTTTGCCGGCAGGCTCGACGCCTACAAGTACGTGGGCTTCGAAGACCAGTTCCGCGGGTCGCGCGAAGTGATCACGGCGAGGCTCGAGTCCTATCTGCCCCTCTTCGAAGGACAAGACGACGTCCTCGATGTCGGGTGCGGCCGCGGCGAGTTCCTGGACCTCCTCGCATCACGCGGGATCCCCGCACGGGGCATCGACCTCAATCACGAAATGGCGGAAGGCTGCCGCGCGCGCGGGCTGGACGTGACGGAGGCGGACGCCGTTGGGTACCTTGCGGGGCTGCCCGACGCGTCGCTGGGCGGCGTCTTCGCCGCGCAGGTGGTCGAGCATCTCGAGCCGCAGTACCTGCTGCAGTTCCTGGAGCTTGCCGGGCACAAGCTCCGGCCGGGCGGACGCCTGGTACTCGAGACGCTGAATCCCGCCTGCTGGGTCGCCTTCTTCGAGAGCTACATCCGGGACATCACGCACGTCTGGCCGCTCCATCCCGAGACGCTGAAGTACCTGGTCCTGGCCAGCGGCTTCAGCAATGCGGCCGTCGAGTTCCGGTCGCCGGTGCCGGAGCAGGACCGACTGCAGCCGGTTGCCGTTCCTGCCGGCGTCGATGTCGTGCTCGGCGAGGTGGCAGAGGCGTTCAATGGGAACGTGGAAAAGCTGAATTCGCGGATTTTCGGGTACCTGGATTACGCCGTCGTCGCCGAACGTTGAACCCCATGTGGTCACGCGGGCTGGGCGCTGCCGCCCGTACCGGACACGCCCTCACCGCCTGCGTTCTCCTGGTGATCGCAACGTCTGTCCTGCGCCTGGACGCGGTCCCTGTTCCCGTCGCGCTCGCGATCCTGTCCATCGGACTACTTGCCCTCTTCCGGCCTGACCACGGGCTCCTCGCGGTGGCTGCAATCGTGCCCGTGGCGGCCCACATGTTGCGCAGGTGGAGTCCGGGCGTGGCGTGGGCCGAGACGATGGTCATGGCGTTTGCAGCGGGCTGGTACGTCAGGCGAGTCGTCCGGCTGGACGAGCCGCACCTTGCATCACGATTGAGGCTGCCCATCATCGTCTTCGCCACGGTCGTGTGCGCGTCCGCGGCAGTTCAGATGTCCGTCGATTACGCACGCCTGGGTTCACGTGAGTTTGCGGATTTCGTGCTGCGCTACCTTTCGCGTGAGTACTTCGTCACTGGCCCGGACCGCTACCTTCAGCTCGCCGCGGTTCTACTCGAAGGTCTGCTGCTGTTCTCGGCCGCCGCCCGCATCTCGTCAGTTGACCGGCGGTTCGCCCGTCAGCTGGCGGGCACTCTCGTGCTGTCAGCGGCGGCGGCGGCGGCCATCAACCTGCAGCACCTGATGATCAGTGCCAGCCGATTCGACGACTTCTGGCGGGTCCTGGCGCAGGACGTCGCCACAGCACGGTTCAGCCTGCACTACGCGGACGTGAATGCTGCTGGCTCCGCGTCCGCACTGATCCTCTTCATGGCGGTGGCGCTTGCCATCGCGACACGCCCCGCACGAGTTCTCTGGGCTGTCCCCACGGCGCTCATCGGAGTCGGTCTCTGGATGTCGGGATCCCGGACTGCCCTGCTCGCCTGCCCCGTCGCCATCGGAGTTCTGGCAATGGCGGCGCTGCGAACACAGATGGGCAGGCGCGGGCGCCTTCTCACGATTCTCCTCGTCGTCGTCCTGACAGGCGCGGCCCTTGCGGTCATCTACGCACCGACTCGCGGCAATCAACAGGCCTCCTCGATTGCAGCGCGCGTGCGGATCGAGATGGCGGAGACCAGCATCCGCATGGTCCGGTCGAGTCCGATCTTTGGAATCGGACTGGGCGAGTTCTATCGGCGCTCGGGCGAATTCAGCTCTCCTGAGCTTCTGGCGTTGTTTCCCCCCGCTCACCACGAGAACGCACACAACAACTTCCTCCAGGTACTCGCCGAGACGGGCGTGATTGGCCTTGGCGCTTTCCTGTGGCTGCTGGTGGCCGCGCTGT
>JALZOC010000709.1 GCA_030857365.1 Acidobacteriota bacterium | reverse complement strand
CCGGAGAAGGCTGGGATGTCGGCGTCTGCGGAATGAGGGCGGGATCCGACGTCGGGGCGGCGCTCGAGAGCCTCCGCGGCCACGGGACCCGCATCGAGTACTTTTCGGCCGACCTGAGTGACTCCGTATCGCGTGTGCGGCTGATCGACGAGGTGCGGGACCGTTGCGGGGTGGTGGCCGCCCTCGTGAACAACGCGGGGCGCGCGCCGCGGATTCGGGCCGACATCCTGGACGCGACCGAAGACAGCTTCGACGAAGTCCTCGGGACCAACCTGCGGGGCCCGTACTTCCTGACCCAGGCCATCGCGCGCGATCAGGTGGCGCGCCGGCGCGACGACCCGGCCTTCCGCGCCTCCATCACCTTCATCACCTCCGTGTCGGCGGAGATGGCGTCGGTGGGACGCGGCGAGTACTGCATCAGCAAGGCGGGGCTGGCGATGGCGGTCAAGCTGTTTGCCGCCCGGCTTGCGGACGCGGGAATCCCGGTCTACGAAGTGAGGCCCGGGATCATCGCCACCGACATGACCGCCGCGGTGCGCGGGGTCTACGATGCGCGGATCGCGGACGGGCTCGTGCCGGAACGCCGCTGGGGGCAGCCCGACGATGTCGGCCGCGCCGTCGCGGCGTTGGCGCGGGGCGATATTCCCTATGCGACAGGCAGCGTCATCCACGTCGACGGCGGGCTGTCCCTCCCCCGCCTCTAATGGGGACACTCACCTTTACGCTAAGTTGTTGATTCTGCAAAGCGGCGCTTGGACTCGGGTCGCCCTCGCACTGCGGGGGTCTTGTCACTGGTGAGAAAAGCAAGCCATCTCCGTCCTATACGTGTCAATGACTTGCGCTAAAGGTGAGTGTCCCCATTAACGATCAAGCAGCATGTTGCACGTAGCCCTTACCCAATCAGCCGCGCAATCTGCTGCCAGATGGTCAGCACCGCCAGAGTGCCGAAGAGCGCGGTCGCCCACAGGAGCGCGCCGATGCGGAACCCGCGAATCCTGATCGGCGCCGGGAGGCGCTGGCGGTTCAGTTTGATGAGCAGCGCCGAGTACAGGAACATCATCGTCCCACCGACCGACGCCGAGATGACGAGCAGGACGATCGGCTGATCCATGCCGACGAGCAGCACGCCGCATCCGATGGCGACGAGACCCCACACAAGACGGAAATAGAGCCGGCTCTCGGAGATTGCCGTGGTCCGGAAGTAGGTGGACTTGAGCACGTCCGCGGCGAGTCGGCTCGTGTAATCGGTGATGCCCATGGCCGAGGCGAACAGCGAAAACGATCCGACGGCCCAGAAGAACACCCCGAACCAGGGCGCGACGATCGACTGCAGGCGCTCACCCTCGATCCGCAGGAAGCCGACACCATTGGGCAGACCCGGCATGCCGAACAACGTCGAATGCGCCAGCATCGACGTCAGGCAGATGGTCGCGATGCTCACGAGCGTGAACGTCAGCAGCTGCTCGGTATTCGCGAAGCGCCACCACCGGTTCCACCGCGTCAGGTTCGCCTGCGTCGGCTCGAACACGAATCCCGCCGTCGTCGGCACGGCTTCCTCCACGCCCGTGATCGGACTCACCAGGCGGGGCACGTACTTGCCCATCCCGAAGCCCTTGTCGCGAATCCAGTTGCTCTGGCAGAGGTTCTGCCCGCCTCCGGCCCCGGCGAACGCGAGGGCGCCGAAGAGCAGCGCGAACCCGAGCTCCAGCGGCATCCCGCCCGCGCCGGAGAGTCCGGCCGGCAGCGCCGCCCAGCTCTCGGCCTTGATGACGTAAATCGTCGCGAATGCGGCAAACGTGAGCACCGCGGCGACCTTCACGAAAATCAGGCGCTCGAGCGCGACGTACACCACCGGTGCGAGCGTGAGCGACGCGCCGATCACGAGGAGAATCGCGACAGCGATGATCCGCGCGTCCCCGCCGAACAGGTATGTCGCGAGCGTCGCGGAGCTCAGCGCCCACCCGGGCCACAGGTTCGCAAAGTACACGAGCACGGCGAAGAGCAGACCCCAATGCCGCCAGGAGCGGCTGAACCCCGCCAGCACGGTCTCCCCCGTCGCGAGCGTGTAGCGCTCGATCTCCATGTTCAGGAAGTACTGCGTCACGATGCCGATGACGGCTCCCCACAGGAAGACGAGGCCCGCCTGCGACGCGATGTAGGGCCACAGGATGAACTCGCCGGACGAAATCCCCACGCCGGCGGCAACGACGCCTGGGCCGACAATGCGCCAGAGGTTGCGGGGTGCATCGGGCAGGTCCCGGACTTCAGGGGGTGGAAACACGGTGTTGTCGGTGGATGATCGGATAGGCACGGGGAGACAAGAGACCACATTTCAGAGGGGAAGTAAACGCTTCCAGTGTCACGCCGCAATGCGACGCTACGACAGCATGTACCCTCGGGCGAGCAGCGCGAACTCGGCGACCTGCCGGCGCTCCCATGCCTCGTCGCGCCGCAGCTCGCGGGCCATGAGTGCGGCCGCTGCCGGCGCCATGCGCACGGCCGCGGCGGCGTTGAGGAAGAGTGCGCGGCACCG
>JALZOC010000104.1 GCA_030857365.1 Acidobacteriota bacterium | reverse complement strand
TGATGGTGGTGGCGAAGCACGACCGGGCGCACCAGGAGCTCTCGAGGCAGTTCGCCGACCGGGAGGTGGACAAGGAGTACATCGCGCTCGTCTGGGGGCTCGTGCAGGCCGGGAGGCGCATCGACGCCGCGATCGGCCGGGACCCGTCGCAGCGGCAGAAAATGTCGACGCGAGCGCGCCGGGCCAGGCAGGCGGTCACGCGCGTGTCCGCCGCGCGCCATTTCAAGGGTGTTTCCCTGCTGAAGGTCGTGATCGCCACCGGACGGACACACCAGATTCGAGTCCACCTGAGCGCCATCGGCCATCCTATCGTCGGGGATCCGACGTACGGAGGGCTCCATCGGAGGACGTCGGCGACGCTTCGGGCGGTCCAGCGCCTCGAGCGCCCGTTCCTGCACGCCGCGCGACTGGCCTTCACGCACCCGGCGGACGGCCGCCGCGTGGAGTTCGACTCGCCTTTGCCGTTGGATCTGCAGATGATCATCGACGACATCGAGGCGCGCGAGGCCCTCGGCGAAGAGCCGGGCGAGTGAGTCTGCAGCGCCGAGGGGTCTGACCTTCTTGGGCACGAATAGGGTCAGACCCCATTGCCGCAGAGCGGCGACAGGGGATGCGGTAGCGGAGGGGGGAACAGATGCATCCAGAACGGGTGGCGCACGAACGGGTTTACGAGGGCAAGGTCTTTGACGTCGATCGGGACCGCGTGCGCATGCCGAACGGGCGCGAGGTGACCGTAGAGGTCGTCCGCCACGCCCGGTCGGTCGTCCTCATCCCGATTCCCGCGCCGGGTCACGTCATCCTGATCAAGCAGTATCGGTACGCGGTGAACCGCTGGCTGTGGGAGCTGCCGGCGGGCAGCGTGGACGAGGGTGAACAGCCCGAAGCGGCCGCACGCCGGGAGTGCCATGAGGAAATCGGGCAGGTCCCCGACACGGTCGTCCGGCTGGCCGCGCTCCATCCGACGCCAGGCTACTGCGACGAGGAGATGCTGTTCTTCCGGCTCTCCGGCCTGGCGGAGGCGACCGAGCCCGCCGCGCAGGACGAAGACGAGGACATCGAGTCGAAGGTGTTCACCGTGGCCGACGCGCGCGAGATGATCCGGCGCGGCGAAATCACCGACATGAAGACGGTTGCGGGGTTGGGGATGATCTGATCGGGGATCAGGGATCGGGGATCAGGGATCGGGGACTAGGGATTCGGGTTCTTCCCTGATCCCTGATCCCTGATCCCTGTAGTTACTGTAGCGTCTGCGGCGACGGCACGTCGACCTGCAATCCCGTATGCGTCTGGGCGGCCGAGGGCACGAGCGCGACGGCGAGCACCTCCTCCATGTGCGCGACGTAATGGATCGTCAGCTCGCGTCTGAGCTCCTCGGTCAGATCTTCCTTGATGTTCTTTTCGTTCTGCCGGGGCAGGATGACTTCCGTGATGCCGTGCCTGCGGGCGGCCAGCACCTTCTCCTTGATGCCTCCGACCGGCAGCACGCGTCCCGACAGCGTGATCTCGCCGGTCATGGCGATGTCACCGCGCACGGCCCGTCCGGTCAGGCCCGAGGCAAGCGCCGTGACCATCGTGACGCCGGCTGAGGGCCCGTCCTTGGGAATCGCCCCCGACGGCACGTGCAGGTGGATTTCCGAATCCTTGTAGAACGTCGGATCCACGCCGTACCGGGTGGCGTGCGCACGGAACCACGAGAGCGCCGTGCGGGCCGACTCCTTCATCACGTCGCCGAGGTGTCCCGTCAGGGTGAGGCTCCCGCCGCCCTGCATCCGGGACGCTTCGACGAACAGCACTTCCCCTCCGGCGGGGGTCCAGGCGAGGCCGACCGCCACGCCGGGATCCTTGGTGCGATTCTCGATCTCTTCGTCCAGAAAGTTGGGTGCGCCGAGCATCGCGACGACCACTTCCGGGGTAATCACGACGCGCGCGAGGTCGTCCTCGGCGCGCCGCCTGGCGATCTTCCGGCAGAGCGCACCGATTTCCCGTTCGAGATTCCGCACGCCCGCTTCGCGGGTGTACCCGCGAATGACGGCGCTGATGGCCGGCAGCGTGAATTCAATCTGCTCCGGCGTCAGCCCGTGATTGGTGACCTGCTTCGCGATGAGGTGCTCGAAGGCGATCGCGAGCTTCTCCTCCTCGGTGTAGCCGGCGAGCTCCAGCACCTCCATCCGGTCCCGCAGCGGAGGCGGTATGGGATCCATCACGTTGGCGGTCGTCAGAAACAGCACTTCGGACAGGTCGAACGGCACGTCCAGGTAATGATCCCGGAAGGTGTTGTTCTGTTCCGGATCGAGCACCTCCAGCAGCGCTGACGCGGGGTCGCCACGGAAGTCCGATCCGAGCTTGTCGATTTCGTCCAGGATGAACACGGGGTTCTTCGACTCGGCCCGACGAAGCCCCTGGATGACCTGGCCGGGCAGCGCACCGATGTAGGTGCGGCGATGCCCGCGGATCTCCGCCTCGTCGCGCATGCCTCCCAGCGAGACCCGCACGAACTTGCGGCCGAGCGAATTCGCGATGGATTTCGCCAGCGACGTCTTCCCCACCCCCGGCGGCCCGAGGAAGCAGAGGATCGGTCCCTTCACGTCGGGATTGAGCTTCCGGACCGCGAGGTATTCGATGACGCGATCCTTCACCTTTTCAAGGCCGGAGTGGTCCGCGTCGAGCACCTCCTTGGTACGCCGCAGATCCAGCGAATCCTCGGTGCGCTTGGCCCAGGGCAGCGCGACGATCCAGTCGAGGTAGGTCCGCGACACGGTGTATTCCGCGGCCGCCACCGGCATCTTGGAGAGCCGATCCAGCTCGCGGAAGGCCTCCTTCCGCACGGTCTCGGGCATGCCGGCGCTCTCGATCTTCGAGCGCAGCTCGTCGATCTCCTTCGCCTGTTCGTCGCCTTCGCCGAGCTCCTTCTGGATCGCCTTCAGCTGCTCGCGCAGGAAGTACTCGCGTTGATTCTTCCCGACCTCCGACTGCACCTGCGACTGGATCTTCGACCCGAGCTCGAGAACCTCGAGCTCCTTGATCAGGATGCGGTTGAGCGAGTCCATCCTGGCGCGGATGTCGAGAGTATCCAGGACCTCCTGCTTCACCGGTGTGCCGATCGTCGTCAGGCTCGAGGCGATGAAGTCCGCCAGCTTTCCCGGTTCCGTGATGTTGGCCGCGAGCGCCTGGAGGTCGTCCGACAGCAGCGGAGACAGCGACACGACCTGCTGGAAGTTGCTCTTGATGTTGCGCTGGAGCGCGTCTATCTCGAGACGATCCTCCTCGCGCAGGCTCTCGTCGGCGGCTGTCACCGCACCCTTGAGGTACGGGCGCGTCTGAACGATCCCATCGAGGCGGACGCGGGCGAGCCCCTGCACGATGAGCCGCAGACTGCCGTCGGGCAGCTTGAACATCTTATGGATATGGGTGGCGGTCCCGATGGAGTACAGGTCCTCCCGGGCCGGCTCCTCGACCGAGGCTTCGCGCTGGGTGAACACCGCGATCATGCGGCCAGCCGTGGTCGCTTCGTCGATCAGCCGCACGGACGCCTCGCGGGCCACGGCCAGCGGCATGAAGGAATTCGGAAAAAGGACCGTGTCGCGAAGCGGCAGCACGGGCAGGTCGGCGGGGATCGTAAACGGTCGCTCGCCGGAGGCTACCAGGTCGTCGTCGAGTGCGTCACTCTTGTCGGATTGATCGCTCACGGGCGACCCTCCTGATGTGCTGTGGCGAGGCCGCGGGCGTCCGCGACGCGGATCCCAACGTCCCCGCCGTGATAATACGCGGGATTGATGAAGGTGGGGGCGCGGCGTTCCGGCCGCGCCAGAGAACTCCGGCGTGCCCCGAGGCACGCCGGAACCGGCCGAGTTCAGCCCTGCATGTCGACGAAGAGCGATGCGTTGCCGCGGCGCTGCGCCATCAGGCGCTCACGCTGCTGCGCGGTCTCGCGCGCCTCTTCGCAGTCCTTGCAGCGGACGGCGAACGGCAGGGCGCGGAGGCGGCGCTCCGAAATCTCCTCACCGCACTCAAAACAGTACCCGAATGTCCCCTCTTCGAGACGGTGGAGCGCTTCCTCGATCTTGTGAAGGGTCTCGGCCTTCATCTGGATGAGTGCGAACTCGATCTCGTCCTGAATATCGGCTTCGGAGCTCTCGGCCGCATCCAGAACACCCGTTGCCGGGTTGTTCGGGCTCTCGGTGCGAACGTCCCGGATTTTGCCCTGGACCTGGTCCATGATCTCGCGACGGCGCTCGTCGAGAATCTTCGTGAGCTCCGCATACCTGTCCCGATTCATCTGCCCGCCAGCCGCCTTATGAACGTCCATATGATTGCGCTCCTTTCCGTCTCCGTCGACGGCCCACTACGTTGCTGGCCGTCATGCAAGTCATTTGCCAGTGTCTACAGCCGGACAGTTTAGCCCAGCCAGGCCGATAAAGTAAAGCCAAGAACGACCCGGCTGGGCAATGTACCCGGTGCAGCCGCCCCGTCGGCGCCACAAACCCAGCAGCCGCGCGCCGGTGACCTTCGCGCCGGATCGCCCAATTCTGCAACGACTTACGGATGCCTGGTGCGCTCGAGCTCTGCCCCGGGCCGCGCGTTGTTGTTTTAGACGCCGGATACCCCACTCCCGGTTCTACTAATCTGTGAGCGACTTAGAAATGGGCCGGCAAAGGGAGTGCCCGCCGTACGACGGGCGCAGGCGGCCGGGGATGACCGCGGGAGGGTGAGTGATGATCGCGCACGGGAGACCGCGGGGTTCAGGGTCCTACTGGATAAATCGTTTCCCGATGGAGCTGTTTGGCACGATGCCGCGATCGACGAGCCGCTTTCCGTCGCGGGGGCTGCCCGTGCGAAGCCACTTCTCGTAGAGGCGCAAGGCGTCGCAGGAGGCGGCCGACCCCGTTCGCTCGCTGATGTCGGCAAGCACGTCGGTGAAACCCACGAACTTACGCGAGAGCTCGCCAAACACTTCGGCGAAAGCGTCCCGGTCCGTCCGGCTCAGGGAGCCATAGGCGTACTCTCCCATCGAGACGTAGTAGTCGACGTCGACGGTGCGGCGCGGGAAGCTGTCGGCGAAGAATCCTGAGACGAAGAGCGAGAAGTCCCCGAGGCTGCGGAGCTGCGCCCGCTGGGCGGAGCCGCCGTTGTCGAGGGCGCGTGCCAAGCGGAAGGCGAGCGGTTCCGCGTCGCGTCCAAAACCCTCGCAGGCATCCGCTCTCATGAACTGGCAGAGCAGGTTCACCAGATAGTATCCGGTCAGATCACCGGCGGTGACGTGCTGGCGGGCGAGCGCGGAGTCGAGCAGTTCCTTGAAGTACTCCGCCGGGGACTGCTCGTGTAGAAGCGGACCTGCCATCAGCCCTCCTCCTTCGGGCGCGTCGGTCCGCGCCTCGATACCGGCGCACCCGAGCGCGACATCCTGGACTGCAACTCGTATTCCTGCCTGCCGGGAGAGGGGAGACCCCGGGGCGACGATGGTCGAATGATAGCAGAGCTGGCCCGAATCGCGACTCAGCGTGCCAAAGTGTGCATGGGGCGGGGGAGGGTGCCCAGGGCGCATGTGGCGAGTGCTGCCAGGGCTGATGCGCACGGCGCCGTAGGTGCAAAAATGGGGTATAATTCTCTGTTTGCGCCGTCCTGTCGGACGCGCATGTACTGCGACTTCAACGATTTACCCCATATAACGCTCAAGGCGTCAGGTGTATTGATGGCGAAACGCTGCGAAATCTGCGGAAAGGGCCCGGTGGTCGGGCGTAATGTCAGCCACGCGCACAACGTGACGGCGCGTCGGTTCGAGCCCAACCTGCAGCGCGTCCGGGCGATGGTCAACGGCGGCATTCAGCGCCTCCGTGTCTGCACCCGGTGTATCCGCTCCAACAAGATTGTGAAGGCCGGGTCCGCCAAGGCGGTCAAGGTCGCGTAGACCCTCCGGGGATCGGGCCGCTGCCGCTCACCGGCTTGCGCGTTCGACGTTGACAACCCCCGCAATGCTGCGGAGCGACTTGATCACCTTCTGGAGGTGCTTGACGTCGCTGATCTCGACGGTCATGTCGATACGGCCCATCTGATCGTCCACCGTGGCCTCGACGTTCCGGATGTTGGTGTTGATGCCGGCGATCTTGGAGCTCACATCGGCGAGAATCCCCCGGCGGTCCTCCACCTGGATCGTGAGCCGTACGGTGTACGGCTTGGCGTCGGCCCCCTTGTCCCACTCCACTGAAATCCGTCGTTCGGGATCGTAGAGCAGGTTCACGACGTTCGGGCACGCGGCGGAATGCACCGACACGCCCTTGCCGCGCGTGATGTAGCCGATGATCTTTTCGCCGCGAATCGGATTGCAGCAGCGTGCCCGGAACACCATCAGATCGTCGATCCCGTGCACGGTGATCTTGTCTTCCCCCGTGCCGAGCACCCGCCGCACGACCGACGCAATGCCGCTCTCCGGCGCCTCTTTCAGCTCCTCCTGGGGAACGAAGCGCGCCAGCGCCGTCTTCGCCGACACCTTCCCGTAGCCGAGCGCCGCGTACAGCTCCTCGGGCTTGCTCATGCCGTACTCGCCAAGGACCCGCGCCATGGTGGCGGGCTCGGTCAGCGTCTTCAGGCTCAGGCCGAAACGCTTCGCCTCCTTGTCGAACAGCTTGCGCCCGAGCTCGAGGCTGCGCTCCTTTTCCTCCGAGTGGATGAAATGCCTGATCTTGTTGCGCGCGCGCGACGTGACGACGAAGTTGAGCCAGTCGCGGCTGGGCTTGTGGCCCGGCGTCGCGATGATCTCGACGATGTCGCCGTTGCGCAGTCGCGCCCGCAAAGGCACCATTTTCCCGTTCACCCGCGCGCCGACACACTGGTGTCCGACGTCGGTGTGGATCGAATACGCAAAATCCACCGGCGTGGCATCGCGCGGCAGGGACTTGACCTCCCCCTTCGGCGTGAAGATGTACACCTCCTCGGGATAGAGCTCGATTTTCAGGTTCTGCAGGAACTCCTGCGGATCGCGGACCTCCTGCTGCCATTCCAGGAGCTGCCGGAGCCACACGAAATACTGCTCGTCGCGCCCCGCCCCGACCCGTCCTTCCTTGTACTTCCAGTGCGCGGCGATCCCCTCCTCGGCCGTCCGGTGCATTTCCGACGTGCGGATCTGCAGCTCGAACGGGACACCTCGTTCGCTGATGACCGATGTGTGCAGCGACTGGTACCCGTTGGGGCGCGGCATCGCGATGAAGTCCTTGATCCGCCCGGGCACCGGGGACCAGGTCTGGTGAATGATGCCCAGCGCACCGTAGCAGTCCTTCACGGACTCCGTCACGATGCGCAGCGCCACCATGTCGTACACCTGGTCGAGCTCGATCTTCTGCCGCTTCAATTTCTGGTGAATGCTGAAGAGGCGCTTGATCCGGCCGTCGATCTCGAGGACCGGCACCTGCGCCTCGGCGAGCTTCGCCGAGACGGTTCTCTTCAGATCCTCGATCATCCCCTCGGTCGCCTGCCGGCGGCGCTCGACCCGGGTGCGAAGCGCCTCGTAGGCGGCCGTCTCGAGATACTTGAACGCCAGCTCCTCGAGCTCGTTCTTGATCTTGCTCATCCCCAGGCGGTTGGCGATCGGGGCGTAGATGTCGCGGGTCTCC
>JALZOC010000708.1 GCA_030857365.1 Acidobacteriota bacterium | reverse complement strand
GGCCTGGGCCAGGCGCTGCTGCAGTCGCAGGATCGGCTGCGCGTGTATCTTCCGCGCAACGAGCAGGCGATGGTGCATGCCGCCGTCGGGTTCGCCAAGATGGCCAACAGGCGGCGAGCCTTTGTCTGCACGAGCTCGATCGGGCCGGGCGCGACGAACATGGTGACCGGGGCCGCGCTGGCCACGATCAACCGCCTGCCGGTGCTGCTCCTGCCGGGCGACATCTTCGCCACTCGAGGCCCCGCGCCCGTCCTGCAGCAACTGGAGCAGCCCGGGACGCAGGACGTATCGGTGAACGACTGCTTCAAGCCGGTGTCGCGGTACTGGGATCGCATCAATCGCCCCGAGCAGCTGATCACGGCCCTCCCCGAGGCGCTGCGGATCCTGACTTCACCGTCCGAGACGGGCACCGTCACGCTCTGCCTGCCGCAGGACGTCCAGGCCGAAGCGTTCGACTACCCCGAGGTCCTGTTCCGCAAGCGCGTCTGGACCATCGGACGCCCGCGCCCGGACCGGACGCGGCTGGAAGAGGCGGCGAGGCTGCTCAGGGCCTCGAAGGCTCCACTCATCATCGCGGGCGGGGGGACCATCTACAGCGAGGCGACCGAGACCCTGGCGCGCTTCGCGGGGGCGACGGGGATCGCCGTGGTGGAAACGATGGCCGGCAAGGGGGCGCTTCCGTTCGATCACCC
Organism: Acidobacteriota bacterium; assembly: GCA_030857365.1. Taxonomy (GTDB): domain Bacteria; phylum Acidobacteriota; class Vicinamibacteria; order Vicinamibacterales; family 2-12-FULL-66-21; genus JALZOC01. The sequence goes on along the minus strand of JALZOC010000708.1, from coordinate 1,844 downwards.
GCAGGCGCTCGGCGCCGTCGGCGTCACGGGCACGCCCGGGGCGAACCGGTTCGCGCGCGCGGCGGACGTGGTCATCGTCGTCGGCTCGCGCCTGAGCGATTTCACCACGGCATCCAAAACGGCGTTTCAGCACCCGAACGTCCGGTTCATCAACGTGAACGTCACCGAGTTCGACGCGGCGAAGCACTCGGCCCTGCCGCTCGTCGGCGACGCCCGAGCGTCGCTCGAGGAGTGGCTGCCGCTCATGGCCGGCTGGCGGACGTCGGCTGTGTACGGCGAGCGGCTGGCGAGCGAGAAGGCTGCCTGGGAGCAGGAAGTCACCCGCATTTACAAGGGCAGCGGAGCGCCCCGCATCTCCCAGGGCGAGGTGATCGGCCTCGTCAACGAGATCACGGGGCCTCGGGACGTCGTCGTGAACGCCGCCGGCAGCCTGCCGGGAGATCTGCACAAGCTGTGGCGCGCGCGCGACCCGAAACAATATCACCTGGAGTACGGCTACTCGTGCATGGGTTACGAGATCGCCGCGGGTCTCGGCGTCAAGATGGCCGCGCCCGACCGGGAGGTCTACGTGCTGGTGGGCGACGGCTCGTACCTGATGATGGCGCAGGAGATCGTGACCGCGATCCAGGAACGGGTCCGCCTCACGATCCTGATCCTCGACAACCACGGGTTCGCCAGCATCGGCGGATTGTCGAAGGCCGTGGGGTGCTCGGGATTCGCGACCGAGTACCGCTGCCGCGACGCGGAGACGGGGCTCCTCAGCGGCGACCTGCTGCCGGTCGACTTCGTGGCCAACGCGGAATCGCTCGGCGCACGCGCGATCCGGGCATGTACTCCGGCGGCCATCCGTGAGGCGCTCGAGACGGCGCGCGAGTCGGACCGCACGACCGCCATCGTGATTCCCGTCAGCCGCGAGGAGCAGGTGGGCGGCTACGAATCCTGGTGGGATGTGCCGGTGGCCGAGGTGTCGACCATCGATGCCGTGCAGGACGCGCGCGCCGCGTACGAGCGGGCGCGGGTCGCCGAGCGCACGCTGTTGTGAGAGACCAGGTGCTGGACGCGGCGAGGCCTGCGATCTGTCGCGACGCGCGAGCTGACATTCGAGAGCTGATGAGGAGGGCCGGTTGATCGCGGTGGCGAATGCGCCTTGTTCGTGGGGCGTGCTGGAATTCGAATCCAAATCGGAGAGCCCGGGATACGAACAGGTGCTCGACGAAATCGCCGGCTCCGGGTACGCCGGGACCGAGCTCGGCGACTGGGGCTTCATGCCCACCGAGCCGGCGGCGTTGCGGAAGCGGCTCGAGGGGCGAAACCTTGCCATGGTGGGGGCGTTTGTCACGACACGACTGGCCGATCCCCGTTCGCACGATCCGAGCGTGCGCACCGCGGTCGAGACGGCGCGACTGATTGCCGCGGCTGCTGACGGCGCGCGGCCGGTGATCGTCCTGTCCGACGAACCAACGGCCGATTCCGCGCGCACCCGCGCGGCGGGGCATGTTCCGCCGGCCCTGGCTCTCACCGGGGCCCAGTGGGACGAGGCGGCCCGGCGTGTCGAGCGGATCGCCGCCGCCGTGCGGGACGAGTCGGGGCTGCGCACCGTGTTCCACCATCACTGCGCCGGCTACGTGGAGACGCCCGCCGAGATCGACGCGCTCATGGACCGGACCGATCCGTCGCTCGTTGGTCTCTGTCTGGATTCCGGGCATGCGACGTACGGCGGTGGCTCGCCGCTCGACCTGCTCTCGCGGCACCGCGCGCGGACGTGGCACGTTCACTTCAAGGACTGCGAGCCACAGGTCGCCGAGCAGGCGCGGCGGGAGCAGCTGGACTACCAGACGGCGCTT
>JALZOC010000707.1 GCA_030857365.1 Acidobacteriota bacterium | reverse complement strand
CCACCTTGAGGTGTCATCACCTTCGGCCGAGATCAAGAGCGACGTCGACGCCTTCGGCAATCACGTGATTTCCCTGGCCGTGCCCCACGTGGAACGCGCCATCGACTTCGTCGCCTGGATCGTGGCCGAGCGGGAGACATCGGCCCAGCCCATGGTGGTCAACCCAGAACTCCACGCTGGCGCCGTCTTCCGCGAGCCGTCACCGCTCACCGAACCCGACGCCGCCCTGCGCGACGCGGCGGAGACTCTTGCGACCCTGCCGTCCTTCGGAGGCGCTGGCGATGCGCTGCTCGATCTGGCGCGCCGCATCAACCGGCGCGTCTTCGAGGAGATGCGCTACACCGCCGGGGTGACCGGCGTGCGCACGCCCGCGATCGAGGCGTACGCCCTGCGCCAGGGCGTCTGCCAGGATTACGCGCACGTGATGCTCGTGCTCTGCCGCCTCTGCGGGTTGCCGGCACGGTACGTCTCGGGGCACCTGCTCGGGGAAGGCGGCACGCACGCCTGGGTCGAGGTCCTGCTGCCCGATCCGGACAATGACGGGCAGTTCGTGGCCCGCGCCTTCGACCCGACCCACGGCAGCGAACCGGGAATGCACTACGTCACCGTCGCCACCGGCCGTGACTACGGCGACGTGGCGCCCACCTCCGGCACGTTCGTCGCGCCGCACCAGGGCGAGCTTTCGACCAGCAAGCGGACGGGCCTCACCTCGATCAGCTACTTCCCGGAGGGCTGAACGCTGGGTTGGCTCGCCTGACCGACATGGGCTACATCCCGTTCGCGAGGCCTTGTCACGCGGGTTTCGGACGAGCGCTGATACGGAATCCGGATGAACACGGCGCATTCCGCCTTCCACGTCATTTCGAGCGCGGAGGTCGTCGAGAGATCTCTCCGCCGCAAGCGGATTGTTCACCCGGAAAGCAACGTATCGACCCGATGAATCGGATGTCGTATACGAATTTCGGGTGAACGCTCGACGTTCCCGGTTCCCACGTCAATTCGAGCTGCCCCTGCGGGCTGTCGAAAAATCTCGACCGGCCCCGCTCGATACTCTGGACACGCTGGATACGCCGCAGCGGCCCATGTTGGGCGTCACGTCAGGGCACGATTCATCCACTGTTCACCCGAAGTCCGTCGTAGGCGTACAGACTGGATACATCGTCCCCACTCGTGGTGGCCCGCCCGTTCTCGAAGGCGAACGACTGAGAATGTCGTACAGTAGGGTGCCGATGCCGTCGCACGACCATCCCGTTCGTGAGTGAGGCCCATGTCCGAAACCGCACGACCCCATGATGTGATGGGTGAAGCGCACGCGCTCACCTTCGACGCCGCCGACCCGCTGGCCCGGTTCCGTGACCGGTTTTTCGTGCCGGTCGAATCGGTCTACCTCGACGGCAACTCGCTCGGGCTGCTCTCGGTAGATGCCGAACGCGCGGTCCTCGATACGCTCCAGGCGTGGAAGGTCAAGGGTATTGCCGGTTGGCTGGACGCCGATCCGCCCTGGTTTACGCTGGGCGAAACCCTCGGGGCGCGGATGGCGGCGCTCGTCGGGGCCGCGCCGGAATCCGTGATCGTGACCGGCACAACCACCGTCAACCTCCACCAGATGATCGGGACCTTCTACCGGCCCGACGGAGTGCGCCGGAAGATCGTCGCCACCGCACTCGATTTTCCGTCCGACGTCTACGCCATGCAAAGCCAGCTGCGGCAGCGTGGCGGCGATCCCGACGGCGACCTGGTGCTGGTCCCGAGCCGCGACGGCCGCACGATCGACGAGGACGACCTGATCGCCGCGATGACGGACGAGGTCGCGCTGGTCATGCTGCCCTCGGTGCTCTACCGCTCCGGCCAGCTCTTCGACATCCTGCGCCTGACCGCGGCGGCCCACGCCGCCGGGGCCCTGATCGGGTTCGACTGCGCGCACTCGGCGGGAGCCCTGCCGCACGCCTTCGATGACTGGAACACCGACTTCGCGATCTGGTGCACCTACAAATACCTGAACGCTGGACCGGGCGCAGTTGGCGCCCTCTACGTCAACCCGCGCCACTCCGGCGCGAACCCGGCGCTGGCCGGCTGGTGGGGCTACCGGAAGGACCGGCAGTTCGACATGGTCCACGACTGGGAAGGCGCGCCGGATGCCGGGGCCTTCCAGATCAGCACGATCCCGCTGCTCTCGACCGCGGCGCTGCTCGGCTCGCTGGCGATCTTCGAGGAGGCCGGGATCGAGGCGATCCGCGCCAAATCGCTGGCCCAGACCGACTACCTGATCGCCCTCGTCGAGGGGATGGGCCTGACCGGGGAACCGTACGGTTACCGGATCGGTACGCCGCGTGAGCACGCCCAGCGCGGCGGACACGTCGCGATCGAGCACGACGAGGGCGCCCGGATCGCGCTGGCGCTCAAGGAACGCGGCTTCGTCGTCGATTTCCGGCAGCCGGATGTCGTGCGTCTCGCCCCGATCGCACTGTACACCTCGTACCACGAGGTCTGGCGGGTCGCCCAGGCGCTGCGCGAGATCATCGACACGGGCGCGCTCCTTGAGGTCGA
>JALZOC010000103.1 GCA_030857365.1 Acidobacteriota bacterium | reverse complement strand
GCGCACGCCGGAACCGGTCGCCGAGCTGAAGAAGGCGATGCCGAAGGCCTACGCCGAGCTCGAGCGCATCCGCCAGACGCTCGAGAAGCACTTCAAGGACGTCCAGGACTTCGAGTTCACCATCGAGGACGGTTTCGTCTACATGCTGCAGACGCGCAACGGCAAGCGCACCGCGATGGCCGCGCTCAAGTTCTCCGTGGACATGCAGAAGGAGAAGCTGATCGACTGGAAGACGGCGGTGATGCGCAACCCGGCCGATCAGCTCGAGCAGCTGCTCGCGCCCGTGTTCGATCTGGCGGAAGTCGCGAAGGTGAAAGTGATCGCGACCGGGCTGCCGGCCGGCCCGGGCGCGGCGTCCGGCAAGATCTATCTGAACGCGGAGCGCGCCGTGACGGCCGCCGACAGGGGCGAGAAGGTCCTGCTCGTCCGTGTCGAGACGTCGCCGGAAGATCTGCGCGGCATGATCGCGGCCGAGGGCATTCTCACCGCGCGCGGCGGCGTGTCGTCGCACGCGGCGCTGGTCGCGCGGCAGATGGGCAAGGTCTGCGTCTGCGGCGCCGCGGCGGTCGACGTCGACTACCAGGCGCGCACGGTGACGGTCGACGGCAAGACCTACACGGAAGGAGACTGGATGTCGATCGACGGCACGATCGGCAAAGTCTACGCCGGCCAGGTCAAGACGGCGCCGTCGGAGATCGTGGCCGGCCTGATCGATGGCGACGAAGCGGCGAAGAAGACGGAGAAGTACCGGAACTTCCATCAGCTGATGAAGTGGTGCGCCGATGCGACCCGCATGAGCGTGCGCACCAATGCGGACACGCCCGAGCAGGCGGCCAATGCCGTCGCGTTCGGCGCGGTCGGCATCGGCCTGACGCGCACCGAGCACATGTTCTTCGAGGGGGACCGCATCGACGCGATGCGCGAGATGATCCTGGCCGAGACGCTGGAGGAGCGGAAGGCCGCGCTGGCCAAGCTGCTGCCGTATCAGCGCGATGACTTTGCGGGCATTTTCCGCGCCCTGAAGGGCTTCCCGGCGACGATCCGCTTCCTCGACCCGCCGCTCCACGAGTTCCTGCCCCACAGCAAGGAGCAGCAGGAGGAGCTCGCCAGGAAGATCGGCGTGCCGGCGGCGCGGATCCACCAGCGCGTCCAGGGCCTGCACGAGTTCAACCCGATGCTCGGGTTCCGCGGCTGCCGTCTCGGGATCGGCTACCCCGAGATTTCGGCGATGCAGGCGCGAGCCGTCTTCGAGGCGGCGGCGATCGTCCAGAAGGAGGGCATCAAGGTCCGGCCGGAGATCATGATTCCGCTGGTCGCCTTCAAGAAGGAGCTCGATCTGCAGATCGAGGTGGTGCATCAGGCCGCCCGCGAGGTGCAGAGCGAGCAGAAGGTGAAGCTCACCTACATGGTCGGCACCATGATCGAGATCCCGCGCGGCGCCCTCACCGCCGATGAGATCGCGCAGTCAGCCGAGTTCTTCAGCTTCGGCACCAACGACCTCACGCAGACGGGCCTCGGCATGTCGCGCGACGACTCGGGTTCGTTCCTGCCGCAGTATCAGGAACTGGAGATCGTGACGAAGAACCCCTTCGCCACGATCGACGTCACCGGCGTCGGCCAGCTGGTCGCCATCGCGGTCACGAAGGGGCGCGCCGCGCGTCCGAACCTGAAGCTCGGCATCTGCGGCGAGCACGGCGGGGATCCGTCCTCGATCCACTTCTTCGAGAAGGTGGGGCTCGATTACGTCAGCTGCTCGCCGTACCGCGTGCCGGTCGCGCGGCTCGCGGCGGCCCAGGCGGCGCTCTCGGTCAAGGTCGTGGATTGATCACGATTCACAGACACGAAGGGGGGGCCACCCGGTGCGTCGACCGGGTGGACCCTGCCTGGCTTCTGCCGGGGAGCAGCGTGTGGGTGTGGGTCGATCTCGATCGCCCGACGCCGGGCGAGTCGCGCATCCTCTCCGACGTGTTCGACTTTCACGAGCTCGCGATCGAGGACGCCCTCAGCGAAAGCCACCATCCGAAGGTGGAATCCTACGGACGCTTCCTCTACCTGATCCTGCACGGCATCGACTTCCACGCGAGCGAACACTGCTTCCGCACCAAGGACATCGACTTCTTCCTGGGCGCCAATTTTCTCGTCACCGTGCATCCCGGCGTCTCGCGATCGATCGGGAAGATCAACGAGCTCTGCGGACGCAACGACCGCGTGCTCGGCGAAGGCCCCGCCGTCCTGTTGCACCGGATCGTCGATACGATGGTGGACAACTATCGCCCCGAGGTCGGGAAGCTCCAGGCCCGGCTCGACACGCTCGAAGAGGAGGTGTTCGACAGTCCCGATACCAGGCTCGTGCGCAGCATCCTGGAGTTCAAGAAGGACGTCGCGTCGCTGCGCCAGGTGGTGCTGCCGCAGCGGGACGCGATCGCGAGGCTCGCCAGGCGGGAGTTCCCGGCCATTGACGAGCAGCTCGCATACCGGTTCCGCGACGTGCACGACCATCTCGTCCGGCTCTCCGACGAAGCCATGTTCTTCCAGGACCGCATCACCAGCATTCTCGATGCGCACCTGTCGGCGGTGTCGAATCGGCTGAATCAGGTGATGAAGGTGCTGACGATCTTCACGACCGTCGCCATGCCGCTCACGGTGCTGACGGGCCTGTACGGGATGAACGTGCGCCTGCCGGTGTTTCCCGGAGGGGAACCCGCGCAGTTCTGGTGGATTATGGCCATGCTGCTCGGAATGTCGGGAGCCATGCTGGCCATCTTCCGCCGCAGGCGGTGGATTTGACGGCCCTCGCACGTGCCACTCACGTGCGACGTCGCACGTGACAAGTAGCACGTTGCAGCTGTTGCACGTGGCACGCTGCACGTAGATCATTGTCCATGGGCCGCATCCACCGACTTCCCGTCCACCTCGCCAATCAGATCGCCGCCGGCGAAGTCGTCGAGCGCCCTGCCTCCGTCGTCAAGGAGCTCGTCGAGAATGCGATCGATGCCGGCGCGACCCGAATCGCCGTCACGATGGAGCTCGGGGGCAAGAGGCTCCTGCGCGTGGAGGACGACGGCGAGGGCATGGACCCGGCGGATGCACGGCTTGCCGTCGAGCGGCATGCGACGAGCAAGATCACGTCGAAAGAGGATCTCGGGGCGATCCGCACCCTCGGCTTCCGCGGCGAAGCGCTCCCGAGCATTGCCTCCGTGTCGCACTTCACGCTGCGGAGCCGGGCGCGGGGACACGTCACCGGCACCGAGATTCGCGTCGACGGGGGTACCCTCGCCTCGGACCGTGAAGTCGGATCGCCGGAGGGCACCTGCATCGACGTCGCGGACCTCTTCTTCAATCTGCCCGCCCGCCAGAAGTTCCTCAAGTCGGACACCGCGGAGGCTTCGCAGATCTCCCGCCTCATGACCCAGATGGCGCTCGGGTACCCCGAAGTGGGGTTCACGCTTGTCAGCGGAGTGCCGGGCATCGGCAGCCAGTCCAGCGGCCGACGACTGCTGCAGTGTCCTCCCGCAAAAGGGCCCGCGGAGCGGTTCTTTCAGCTGTTCGGCGAGCGGCTTGACCTGATCGAAGTCCGCAAGGAGGCGGCGGGGCTCCAGGTGCACGGCTATATCGCGGCGCTCGGCGACCAGGGCCCCGTCAGGGGCGCGCAGAACGTCTTCGTCAACCGGCGGATCGTCAAGGATCGCACCATCGCGCACGCGATCTCGGAGGCCTACAGCGTCGCGACGATCAAGGAGCGGAGCCCGGAGGTGCACCTGTTCATCACCATCCCCCCGGACCGTGTGGACGTGAACGTGCATCCGACGAAGGCCGAAGTGCGGTTCCTCGAGCAGTCGCTCGTCCACGAGGTGCTGCGCCGGGCGCTTGGTGAAGCGCTCGGACAGGGGCGGACCCCCGAGCTTCAACTGACCTCCTTCACCGGCCGTCCGTCCGAGCCGCAGCCGATGACCATCCCGGGCGTCCTCGCCGGCGCCACGGTCGGGAACCGCTGGTCCTCAGAGCCGATGGGGCCCTGGCGCAACCTGATGGAGCCCTCTGGTCCGAACCTGGCAGAACCCGGCCGGACGTCGAACCCTGCAGAACCCGGCAGGACCCCGCAGAACGTCGCAGAACCCTCGATCCGCCCGATGATCCCGCTTGGCCAGTTCCGCGACACGTTCATCATCGCCATAGACGACGAGGGGATCGCGATCATCGATCAGCATGTGGCGCACGAGCGCGTCCTGTTCGAGCAGGTGATGGAGAAGCTGACTGCCGGGCGGCTCCCGAGCCAGCGGCTGCTGACGCCGTTGCTCATCGAGCTGTCGTCGGCACAACGCCAGGCGCTCGTACCGCACGCCGCGACGCTCGAGCGCTTCGGCCTGGAAATCGAGGAGTTCGGCGGCGACAGCGTGCGGCTCTCGGCAGTGCCCGCCGTACTCGATCCCTCGGACTGCGAAGCGGCGGTCAGGGCGCTCGCAGAGGATCTCGAAGAGCTGGACCGGGGATCGCGTGCCGAGGACGCGCTGCGCGGGATTGCGGCGACCATGGCCTGCCACGCCGCGGTCAAGGCCAACTATCCGCTCACCATGGAGAAGATGCATTACATCCTCGCGGAACTCCGGCGTACCGCGTATTCGAGCGTGTGCCCCCACGGGCGCCCCGTGGTGCTGCGGATCACGCGTCGAGAGATCGAAAAGAACTTCCAGCGGATCTAGCCGATGCGCCACAAGCCCGGCGGCTGCCCGCGATGACCACGATGAGCCTGCCTGCCACGACGACCGTGGCCCTGTTCTTCACGCGCTGGATCACGCATTTCTGTGCGCCGGTGTTCTTTCTGCTGCCCTGGTGGCTGAGCTATCTGTAGGGAGGGTGTGCGGTCCTCGCGGCGCGTGTATAGTCCGACGATGGCCGAGAAGCGTCCTCCGGAAGTGTGGCTTCGCGGGCCGGTGCCAGGGGTGCCCGCCTTGCTGCAACCGGTCGCGCACGGACTGCTGCAGTGCCGGGAAGAGCTGCATCTGCATGTCGGCCCCTTGGGCGCCGACGATATCTGGGTCAAGCCGTCCGAGGCGGCGTCGGTCGGCTTCCATGTCCGCCATGCCGGCGGCAGCCTCGATCGCCTGTTCACGTACGCGCGCGGGGAAGCGCTTTCCGCCGCGCAGCACTCCTTTCTGGCCGGGGAAGGGGAGCCGGATCCCGCGCCTGGAGCCGCGCTGCGTCTGTTGTCCGCGTTCGAGGCGGTAGTTGACAGCGCCCTCAATCAGCTCCGCGCCACCCGTGAGGCCACCCTTCTCGATCGTCGCGGTGTGGGGCGTGCGCAGCTTCCCTCTACGGTGCTGGGGCTCCTGTTCCATGCGGCGGAACATACCCAGCGGCACGTGGGCCAGGCCGTCACGACCGTGCGGCTCCTTCCCGCGATTCGGCGCATCGGCTGACGGACGGGCCATGCGATCCAGCCTGATTCGCGCCGCGGTCGAGAACGACCTTCCGAGGATCGTCGAGATCTACAACGGCGCCATCCCCGGCCGCATGGCGACGGCCGACACGCAGCCGGTCTCAATCGAGGCGAGGCTCGGGTGGTTCCGCTCGCACTCGGAGGATCGCAATCCGCTGTGGTTGATCGAGTCGGGGGAACGCGTGGTGGCGTGGCTGGCGCTCTCGCCCTTCTACGGCCGGCCCGCGTACGCCGCGACGAAAGAGGTGAGCGTCTACGTCGATGCGGCGGTCTGCCGGCAGGGGCTCGCCTCAGCGCTGCTCCGTCACGCGATTGCGAACGCTCCCTCCCTGGGCGTGAAGACGATGCTCGGGTTCATCTTTTCGCACAACGCGCCGAGCCTTCGTCTGTTCAGCGGGTTCGGGTTCGTCCCATGGGGTGAGCTTCCGAACATCGCCAGCCTCGACGGAGTCGAGCGAAGCCTTTCGATACTGGGGAAACGGCTGTGAGGGCCGAGATCATCGAGGCCGATCTGAGTCGTCCCGACCACCAGCAGGCTGTTCTTGGGATGATCAACTCGTATGCGGCAGATCCGATGGGCAATGGCGCTCCACTGCCCGCTGACGTGCTGGAGCGGCTCATCCCGGGGCTTCGGAACCATCCCACCACGCTGATCCTGCTGGCATATGTCGAGGGCGAGCCAGTCGGGATTGCAGCCTGTTTCGTCGGGTTCTCGACCTTTTACGCACGGCCGCTCGTGAACATCCACGATCTGGCGATCCGTCCGGAATTGCGCGGACGAGGGGTCGGGCGTCAGCTGCTCGATGCGGTAGCCGAGAAGGCCCGGGAGCTTGGATGCTGCAAGGTGACGCTCGAGGTGCACGAGCGGAACCTGACGGCGAAACGGATGTACGAGGCCGCCGGGTTCGCCCCCGGCGCCGCTCGTGAGCCGGGCGGCCGGTGGCTGTTTTACTCAAAGCCGCTCTGACTCGAGAACAGGCCATGGTCCCGTCGCCCAACCGAACAAGAGGACAATTCAACCGCGGAGGCGCGGAGAGCACGGAGCCGCACGGAGAATCACCGTCGTCCTTCAGGACGGGCAAAGGCTTTCCCCGACCATCTGCACTGGTGCGCTGCTCGCAACGACGCGCAGAGCCCGGGACGAGGTGCGGCGGCGGCGTGGCCTGGCGCCGGCCGTTCGGCCGGCGCGCGAGCGCGGCCCGGCCACTCCCCCTCCGTGCCCCTCCGTGCGCCTTCGTGCGGCTCCGCGTCTCCGCGGTGGATGTTCCCCGTGACTCCGGCGGAGCCCCACGGCCTGGGCCCGTCCATTTTCGGGTTACGCTTGACGTGAATGCTCACGAAGGAAGAATCACACCCTGACGAGGCGGCGGCCGAATTCACTCGTAATCTCCGCGCGGCTGCGGCACTGCTCGAATCGATCGTGACGGACCGCGGGCTGCTGTCGCGCGTTCCCGCCGACGATCGGCGGCGCCTTCTCGACGCCGCGGGAAAGGTTTATAACCCTGACGTGACTGCGCGCCGGCGGATGGTGAAGGCCACGATCCGCCGTCGGAAAGCCGAAAGGACCCGGCGCGACGACGAGGTGCTGTCGGGGACGGGGATCCGGACGCTTCGGCGACAGCCGGTGTTCACCACGCCGAACGTGCTGCCACCCGCCGACGGCCAGGGACTGCTCGAGCACTCCGCCCGCTCTGGTTCGTTCGCGGCTCAGAACTGCTACATCTGCAAGCAGGACTATTCGCACATCCATCACTTCTACGACCAGCTGTGCGCGGCCTGCGCGGAGGTGAACTTCCGCAAGCGGACGGAACTGGCGGATCTGCGCGGCCGCGTGGCCCTGCTCTCTGGCGGACGCGTGAAGATCGGCTACCAGGCCGGGCTGAAGCTGCTGCGTGCCGGCGCGCGGCTCATCGTCACGACCCGGTTCCCGCGCGACGCGGCGGCCCGCTATGCGCAGGAGCCCGACTTCGAGCACTGGCACGATCGTCTCGAAATCTTCGGGCTCGATTTGCGCCATACGCCGAGCGTGGAGGCGTTCTGCACGGAGCTGCTCGCCGGGCGCGATCGTCTCGACTTCATCATCAACAATGCGTGCCAGACCGTGCGACGCCCTCCGGCCTTCTACGAGCACATGATGGCGGCGGAGGCCGCGTCGCTGGCCGGGATGCCCGATCGCGTGCGGAGGCTCGTCGGGGCCTACG
>JALZOC010000706.1 GCA_030857365.1 Acidobacteriota bacterium | reverse complement strand
AACCGGAAGGTAAAAGGTAGCGCATCACGACTTTCATCTAGGCGTTCAGGCCGCATGTACCAAGGCGGGCTGTCCGGGTCGAATTCCGCAAGACCTGCGGCGGACCGCCGTGCGCAACGTAGCTGCTCGAGGGTGAACCAAGCGGGCCGCCGTATTTGAAGCGGAATCGTGTGACCAGTCCTGTCACCCTCATCGTATATTCTGCCATGGCCAGGGCACGTTGGTTCGGCGAGGACGTAGAGACGATAGATGCCACGCTCGGCGAGCTGTCCACGAGGCTGCCGGTGTTCCACCGCCAGCCCTTTGGAGCCAACCGCTTCCACGACGTCATCACCCGCAAGCCGGCCGAAGGCGCCGAGCCCCTACCGGTTGGACTGGTCTCCAAGAAATACGTCCTCGTGCAGCACGCAGACGCCATTCGCGGGGTGACCGCGGAGGTTGAGAACGCCGGCATCGACGTCGGCGAGGTGCCTGCGCGCCTGCTGATCTCCGAATACGGCACGCGCATGGCGCTCCGCGCGACATTGCCGAATTCCCACGCGTGGACGCCAGACGATGGGCACACGATGGCGTTGACGCTCGAGTGCTTCAACTCGGTTGACGGGACGGTTCCGCTCTTCGCAGCGGTGGGATGGTTCCGCTTCGTCTGCAGCAACGGCCTGCTCGTGGGGACGACCTCCGCGAGTGTGCGGCGGAGGCACGTGCCTCCGCTCGAGATTGGCGAGATCTCCGAAGTGTTGGCCGATGGTATGGAGGCCGCGCTACAGGACCCGAAATCGTTCACGACGTGGCGCTCGACGAGGATCTCCAGCGGTGAGCTCGCGGAATGGGTCGATGGGCCGGTCGCGGACTCGTGGGGGCCGATGGCGGCCGCACGCGTCTATGAGATCTCGACGACCGGGCTCGATGGAAAACCGGCGCCGTCAGGAAAGAACGCTCCGCCGCATGCGTGGTTCCTCTCGAATGGCAGCCGCGTGCCGGGAACACACGCGCCGTGTCACGACGGTTACGGGATCGCGCAGATCCTGGCCTGGGTCGCCGCGCAGCGAGGCGACATCACGCAACGGCTCCAGTGGCGCGAGCAGATCCGAGGCCTGATGTCACACCTCATTCCCGCGCACCCGTAGGAGGACTTCTGGCAGTTGAATACTTCCACCACCTGATCGTCACCGGTCCGCCCACCGCGGTAGGCGACTTCGTTTACAGGGCCGCGCTCGTGGCCCATCGCCGCGTGGCCGGCAAATGCCTCCGGCAGACGGTGCCGTTTTCCTTCGAGTCCATGTATGCGATGGGAAAGCTGACAGGCGACGTGCCAGAGAAGTACGCCGGTGCCGATCCGGAGCTGCTCGCGATCATCGCGTCGCTCCGCGAGCGACACGTGGCCTATTCGCAGCCGATGATGGCGGCGATTAGCAAGTCGCAGCATTTCGCCAGCATGAACATGGTGACGATGCGTGAATCTTCGGGGAAGGCATTCCGGTCGAGCCCGCGGCGGCGTCCGTTGGCTGTCGGTGAGGATGCCAGTACAAGCACGAAAGTGACAAGGTCTGCGCATTTAATTTGTCCAGCGAGAGAGACGATGTCGTGACGGTTCCGTTTAGTGACGACGTTCGCTCATTCGTCGCGTCCACGGCCTGGACATTCGCCAAGACCTACGCCGCCACGTGGCCCCACGAATACGTCGTCCGACGGCCCGAGAACGCCGCGATGATCCTCGCGCTTGCTCGGCACATTTTCGAGCACGGCACAGCACTGACGGGCGCTTTTACTCGCAGGTCCGCAAGTACCACCATGAGGGTGGGAAGGTCTACTGGTCGATGAATCCAACGGCCGAGACAACCGGCCTGGTCAACCGCTGCGACGAGGCCCAGACGTACGAAGCAAGGATGGCGGCCGGTACTGTCCCGAAATGACAATTCTGCGCGGGGCGCTTCATCGGAGATCCGAATGAGCCTCAGAATCCCCTTAACGGTCATCCGCTGCCCAGACGAACAGCCAGGCAGAGTACGATTTGAGATTGGCGGGACGTGCCGGCCCGGCGAGGCCGTCGTCCTTCGGCGGTGGCGGAAGCGATCGAACACCAGACCGCTCGCTGGCCGCGGGTGAGATCTTCGACGGCTGCAGGTTGCCGCCCGGAACGTGGTCGCTGCTGAACGCGTGCGTCGACGCTGGGCTTTGCCTGGATTTGCCGATTCAATCAGATAGTCTACGCGCCAGCTTGGAAGCCGCACGAGGCGTTAACCCAACCTGGCGTTGTCCACAAGTCGACAAGTTCGCGTCGATGATCAGTTTTCTGCAGAAGCGGGGAGTGCTCACCGCGATCCTCGCCAGAACGAGGGAATTGGAGAGCCCCGGACTCCCGGATCTTTTCTTGTGGTGTTGTGTACTTGCTAGAGTAGCAACGCTCCTGTTGTTCCCTCCCGCCTGATACGACGACGGAACCGGGTCTCCACAGCGACTTCCAGCGTTTCGCAAGCCTGATCGGCGGGCGCATCGAAAGGCCAGGACAGCTGGGAGCCGGCGCTGACGAACTCTGCTATAGTCCTCAGG
>JALZOC010000705.1 GCA_030857365.1 Acidobacteriota bacterium | reverse complement strand
GTAGTTGAGCCGGAAGAGAAGGGCGGGCATCCCTCTCTCGCGGGAGATGAACTCGACCACGCGTTCGCGGCCGAGGCACGATTGCGCATACTCGCCGACCGGCGAGGGAGCAACGTCCTCGGTGCATGGAGGACCATCGGCAGCGACGAGCGGATACACGTTGCCGGTCGAAAACACCACCATCCGCGATCGCTCGAAGCGCTCCGCGACATGCGCGGGAACAATCGTATTGGTGATCCAGGTGAGGTCCGTGCGATCGAGTGTCCCGAACTTGCGTCCCGCAAGGAACAGCACGTGCGGGCAGTCCGGGAGTGCCGCCATCTGCGCCCGGTCGAGGAGATCGCACGCGACCGTCTGGATCCCCTCTTTATCGAGCTCGGCCCGCACAGCGGAGGACGAGAATCGCGACGCCGCCCACACGCGAGTGCTCGTACCGCCGCTCGCGCGCACCGCACGCTGTACGCGCCGCGCCAGCGAAGGTCCCATCTTGCCGCCAGCACCAAGAATCAGGACATCCCCTTTCAGCCCGGCGGCACATTTCACGTCCGCCGCGTACGGCTCCGCGAGCAGGTCCTCGAGCTCGCTCTCAGTCTCGATCCGTGCAGGACTTTTCATGTGTTGGCACCCTAGGAAAGGTCGGGTCCAAGGATGGCGAATTCCAGTGGCAGTCCCGAGCGCGGAGGGGCAAGCTGGGCTGCCGCGCGTGGGCGCCACCCCATACGGAACAGCGGCCTCTCGCCCTCGAAGCCGCATCCGCGCAGCCACTCCGTGAAAGCACCGCGGGCCTGGAATGCGTCGACGACGACGGCGCGGCCCGCGGCGGAGAGCAGTGCGGCGATCACGAGCGCCCGGGCGGAGACGTCATTTGCCGCCACCACGGGCCCGACCTGTTCGAACAGCCTGCCCGGCCGGCCGAAGCAGTACTGAGGCGGACCGCTGTCGCCGTCGACCACGCGCGCATACTGCGGGGCCTGTTCGAGCGCCCATTGCAGCACCGTGCCACGATCGCCGCCGAATACGGCCGCGTCGGCACGAGTCACCTCCGGGAGATCGGCGGCGGTCAATGCGCGCACGGCGGCCCCCCCGGCAATGGCGGGCACGACCGCGCGGCCGGCCGGAGCAACCGAGCGCGTCAGCATCGCTTCGTCCTCGAAGCCGTACTTCAGGTAGAGGCCGCGGCCCGCGGGGGTCGCGTCGAGGCGGATGGGGAGATCGGCGGCCACGGCGGCCATCGCGGCTTCGAGCAGCCGGGCCCCGAGGCCGCGACCGCGGTGGGCCGGTTCGACGAGCATCATGGCAATCCACGCAAACCGGCCGTAGTCGATCGCCATGGCGGTGCCGACCACCTTCGTGCCGCTCACGGCCGCGAAGCTCCCGCCGCGAGCGACGCTGCGCAGCAGCCGCCAGTCGTCGAGGCGCTGATTCCATCCGGCGGAGGTGCTGAGCGCCAGCGCGTCCTGCAGGTCGTCCACCTGCAACGCTCGAATGTGCGGAAGGTCTGGACTCGGCATTCAGATCAGGACCGCTCGCCGACCGCCTTCCGCACGGCGCCGACGATCAGCTCGAGGTCGTAGGGCTTGCCGACGATCTCCAGCGCGCCTGTCGGGCCGACGAGCTCTTCCAGCCGTTGCTTGTTGGTGGTCGTCAGGACCACTTTGCGCCCGCGCATCGTCTCCGTGTCCAGCAGCAGCCGCAGGAACATCCAGTTCTTCTCGTACGGGAGGCTTATGTCATACACGATGACGCCCGGATCGTGCTGCTCGATGAACGCGGGAAAATCCGACTGCCCGGTCTTGAAGTCATGGATGTGGGCGGTCACGACCGCGGAGAAGCCGTGCTGCTGCAGGCAGCTCCGCAGCATCTCGACCGTGTCCTCGCTGCTGTTCACGATCGCGATCACGGTCTCGTGCTTCTGATCCGGCATCGACTCTCCTGACCCCTTCAGTGCGTCCGTCCGCCAGCGTGAAGGGTCTATTGCTTCTCGAACCACAGCGCCGGACGCTCCGCCGGGTGGTTCCCGATCTGGTTGAGCGTTTTCGCATCGTACAGCCGGCCGTTGATCATCACCAGCCCGACGCTCTCGCTATGGCGGATGTTCTCGAGCGGATTGCGATCGAGCACGATCAGATCCGCCAGCTTGCCCTTCTCGAGGGAGCCGAGCTCGGCATCGAGCCCCAGGTATTGTGCTCCATTGATGGTCGCGGCGCGCAGCGCCTCCAGGCTGCTCATCCCCCCCTGCTGGAACATCCACAATTCCCAGTGCGCGCCAAGCCCCTGGAGCTGTCCGTGGGCGCCGAGCTGGACGAGGCCCCCCGCATCGAGAATCTGCTTCGCCCCCTTGCCGATGAGAACGTGATTGAAATCCCCTTCGGGCGCCATGAGGCGCCGGCGGGACCGGGCGTCCACGACCTCCCGCGGCATGAAGCGCAGGAGCCGCTCGTTCTCCCAGACATTCGTATGCTGATACCAGTAGTACTCCCCCGACAGCCCTCCGTAGCCCACGATCATCGTCGGCGTGTATCCCGTGCGGCTCTTCGCGAAGAGCGTCACCA
>JALZOC010000704.1 GCA_030857365.1 Acidobacteriota bacterium | reverse complement strand
GTCCTGCGTCGGCGTGATTACCGGGTCGCCGTTCGACGGCAGCAGGAGGTTCGCCTTGGAGAGCATCCGCTCCCGTGCTTCCTGCTGGGCCGCCTGCGAGAGCGGCACGTGTACCGCCATCTGGTCGCCATCGAAGTCCGCGTTGAACGCCGAGGTCACGAGCGGGTGCAATTGAATCGCGCTCCCCTCGATCAGCTTCGGCTCGAACGCCTGGATGCCCAGGCGGTGCAGGGTCGGTGCGCGGTTCAGGAGCACCAGGTACTCCTCCGTTACCTCCTCGAGCACATCCCACACCTCGGGCCGCATGCGCTCCACAATCCGCTTCGCGCTCTTGATGTTGACGGCATGGCCGCGCTGCACGAGCCGCCGCATCACGAACGGCTTGAACAGTTCCAGCGCCATCTTCTTCGGCAGGCCGCACTGGTGCAACTCCAGCTCCGGACCGACCACGATCACCGAGCGCCCGGAGTAGTCCACGCGCTTGCCGAGCAGGTTCTGACGGAACCGCCCCT
Source organism: Acidobacteriota bacterium (assembly GCA_030857365.1). Classification (GTDB taxonomy): domain Bacteria; phylum Acidobacteriota; class Vicinamibacteria; order Vicinamibacterales; family 2-12-FULL-66-21; genus JALZOC01. The sequence goes on along the minus strand of JALZOC010000704.1, from coordinate 2,046 downwards.
GCTTGCCCTTGAGCATGTCGGAAAGGCTCTTTAGCTTATGCTTGCTGGAGCCCGCCACGGGCCTGCCGCGTCGGCCGTTATCGATCAGCGCGTCCACCGCTTCCTGGAGCATCCGCTTCTCGTTGCGGATGATGATCTCCGGCGCGCCCAGATTCATGAGGCGCGTCAGGCGGTTGTTGCGGTTGATGACGCGGCGATAAAGGTCGTTGAGGTCGCTCGTCGCGAACCGGCCGCCATCAAGCTGCACCATGGGGCGCAAGTCGGGCGGGATCACCGGCAGCGAGGTGAAGATCATCCACTCGGGCCGGTTGCCGCTCTTGCGGAACGCCTCCGCGACGCGCAGCCGCTTCGTCGCCTTCTTCCGCCTCTGTCCCGACGACGACTGCATTTCCAGGCGCAACTCCTCCATCAGCGCATCCAGGTCGACGCGCTTGAGGATCTCCAGCACCGCTTCGGCGCCCATTCCCGCAGTAAACACAGGGCCGAACTCGTCCTGAAGCTGACGGTACTCGCTCTCGGTGAGCAGGGCCATCGGACGGACGAGGTCGAGCAGGCGGCGGCGTTCCTGCATCTCCTGGCGCAGCGCGTCGGTCCGCTCCTTTTGCTCGTCGGAAACTTGCTCTCGATTCTGCTGGCCCGCGTTGATGAACTGCTCGCGCTCGGCCCCGAGCAGCGCCTGCGCGTCCGCGATGCGTCCACCATACGTCTGATCAATCTGCCGTGCCGCCTCATCGGCGGCCTCCCGCAACTCCTCAAGGCGCGACTCGTTGATCGCCTCGCCCTCTTCGAGCAGCACACGCCGCCACGCCTGGCCTTCGCCAAACACGATCTGCTCAGGCGTTCCCTGATTCATCAGGGCGGTGAAGGTTTCCTCGGCCGTGGTCGTCTCGTCATCGACCGCGTCGTGCGCCGCCTTTTGCTCTGTGCGCAGCGTGGCAATGGACGACTGTCCAACCTCCTCAATGCGCGCGAGTTCGCTATGCCGGGTCTCATCAAGCTCGCCGATCCGGCCCGCGATATCGCTCGCGATCTCGGCGGTGCCTGCTTCCAGACTCGCGTCCAGCTCGGTGCGCAGGCGCGTGACTTCGTCGTCCTGCACCGTTGTGACGATATACGTCGCGAAGTACAGCACGCGCTCCAGGTTGCGCGGACTTATGTCCAGTAGGAGACCAAGGCGGCTCGGCGTGCCCTTGAAGTACCAGATGTGGCTTACGGGGCTTGCGAGCTGGATATGGCCCATCCGCTCGCGGCGGACGCGGCTGCGCGCCACCTCGACGCCGCACTTCTCACAGACCACGCCCTTGAAGCGGATCCGCTTGTACTTGCCGCAGTAGCACTCCCAGTCCTTTTGTGGACCGAAGATGCGCTCACAGAACAAACCATCGCGCTCTGGCCGGAGGGTCCGGTAGTTGATTGTTTCCGGCTTCGTGACCTCCCCAAAGCTCCACTCGCGGATATCCTCGGGCGAGGCGAGCCTGATCTTGATAGCGTTGAAATCGTTAACTTCCAGCATATATATCTCCAATGAGCGATCTACCCTCAACAGCCAGCTTTCAGCAGGTCATACCCACTGATCGCTGACCGTCGAAGGTTGTTGGCTGCTCGCTATCCGTCTGTCCGCTCGGGATGGGAAAGGTCGATGTCCAGGTCCGGGATAAAGTCGCCCTGGCCGTCGCCGACCATCGAGACGGGCGCCTGCTCCTCGTTCAGCACCTCGACGGAGAGGCCGAGGCTCTGTAGCTCCTTCATCAGCACCTTGAACGACTCCGGCACGCCAGCGCCGAGGATCGGCTCGCCCTTGACGATGGCTTCGTACGTCTTCACACGACCGACCACGTCGTCCGACTTCACGGTCAGCATCTCCTGGAGTGTGTGCGCCGCGCCATAGGCCTCCAGCGCCCACACTTCCATCTCGCCGAAACGCTGGCCGCCGAACTGCGCCTTGCCGCCCAGCGGCTGCTGCGTGACCAGCGAGTACGGACCGGTCGAGCGAGCGTGTATTTTGTCGTCAACGAGGTGGGCGAGTTTGAGCATGTAGATACGGCC
>JALZOC010000703.1 GCA_030857365.1 Acidobacteriota bacterium | reverse complement strand
GGACTGGGGATCGGGGATCAGGGCTCAAAGCTGGGGGCCCGGGACTGGGAACCCCGACCTGAACCCGGAACCCCGAACCCCGAACCTGAACCCGGAACCCCGAACCCCGAACCCGGAACCTTAGTTTTCCAGCACCCGCACGGTGAACGGAGCGGTGAGCTTGATCGTGACGGGGGTTCCGGCCGGAATGCCCACTTCGTCCCCCTTGGTGGAAAGCACCACCGCGGTGCCCGCGCCTCCGCCGATGGCCGCCCCCTTGGCGGCGCCACTGCCGCCGCCGAGGATCCCGCCGATGACGGCCCCGGCGCCGGCGCCGATCCCGATCTTCGTCGCGTCCTTCTTCTTCGTCGTGCGCGACGAGCGCGTGTATGTGGCGGTGCTGACCGGCTCACGCCCCGAGTCACCGGGAAGATCGATCGTGTTGAACCGGAAGGCGATCGACGACACCCCTTTGACCTTGCCGGCTGGCACCGCGCTGGTGACGTGTCCGAGCAGGGCCGTTCCGACAGGAAGCGCCTCGACTCCGTCCGTGCGCACCGCGTTCTGCAGCCTGCCGCGCACCGCGTCTTCGACGCTACTCGTGTCCGAGCCTACCGACGTCGTGAGTTCGACCGTCAGCGCCGTTCCGGCCGGCAGCGTCACCTCGCGGTATTCGCGCGTGCGGTTCACGACCCGTGCGGGGCGGCTGGCAGCCGCTGTCGCGCTCGCGTCCGCTTCCCGCGCATCGGTCTCGGCGGCGGTGGCCCTCGTCCCGGGGCGAGGCGCGGGAGGAGCGGGCGCCTGCGGCGCCGCGGGGGCTGCGGCCTCCTTCCGTTCGTCCGCGACGGGCCGCGCGCGCATCGAGGCAATCTCCGAACGGGCAACCCGGGTCTTCACACCGTCGAGACTCTCGACGACGACGTGTTCCGGCAGCACGTCCACGAGCCGTCCCGCCACCGTTACCCCATTCGTCTTCTCTACCGTCACGTCGCTGCCCGTCGGCAGATCGCCGGTCGCTTTGCCACCGCAACCGGGGAGGACGATCGCCAAGGCACACACCATCAGAAAATTTCTCATGACAGCCGGCTCTGCAATGGTCGTACCCGAGCCCGGAAAGCCGACGCGGGTCTGCAGGATCATCGGTTATGGATGGGTTTATGATACGAATGAGGGATCGCAAGCAACAAATCTGTCTGGCGGGAAAGTTGGACCTGTAACGTTTCCCCCGATGTTACGCTTGAAGTGTAAGAAACACACGGACCGGCCGCCGCGAGATATCCAGAGCGTAGATGTCAGAAGTAACTCAACAGCAACCTCCTGCGCCTGAGCGCGTGCTCATCGTGGAGGATGACCCGGCGACGCGCATCGGCCTTGCCGAGCTCGTCCAGGCCTGGGGCTTCCTGACCGACGAAGCGGCTGACGGCGAGGCGGCGATGCGGAAGGTCACCACGTTCCGGCCCGCGATCATCGTCAGCGATCTCGTCATGCCCCGCATGGGCGGCCTCGAGCTGCTGCGCGCGCTCCAGGATCAGCTGACGGACCTGACCTTCATCCTCCTGACGGCGCAGGGTACCGTCGACAGCGCGGTCGAGGCGATCAAGGACGGCGCGTACGATTACCTGAGCAAGCCGGTCGATCCGCAGCGGCTGCAGATCCTGCTGCAGAAGGCGGTCGAACGCCAGGAGACGCTGCGCGAGGTGCGGCAGCTGCGGCGTCAGCTGCGAGAGCAGGGAAGCTTCGGAAGAATCATCGGCAACAGCCCGGGGATTCGCACGGTGTATCGCGTGATCGAGCAGTCCGCGCCGACATCGGCCTCGGTGCTGATCGCGGGGGAATCGGGCACCGGAAAGGAACTGATCGCGCAGACCATTCACGAGCTCAGCCCGCGCGCCACCTTTCCGTTCGTGGCGATCAACTGCGCGGCGATTCCGGAGACGCTGCTCGAAAGCGAGATCTTCGGTCACGAGAAGGGCGCATTCACCGGGGCGACCGATCGCCGGACCGGGGTGTTCGAGCTGGCGCATCGCGGCACGCTGTTTCTCGACGAAATCGCGGAGATGACCCCCGCCACGCAGGTCAAACTGTTGCGGGTCCTGCAGGAGCGCATCTTCCGCCGCCTGGGAGGGCGCCAGGAGATTTCCGTCGACGTTCGCGTGATCGCGGCGACCAACGTCGTCCCGCAGGCGGCGGTGAACAGCGGAAAGCTCCGCGAGGACCTCTTCTACCGGCTCAACGTCTTTGCGCTGGACCTGCCGCCGCTGCGCGAGCGGCGCGAGGACATCCCGCTGCTCGTCCAGTCGTTCCTGAACGAATTCAACCGCGTCAACGGCAAGGCGGTGCGTGCGGTGGACCAGGAAGCGATGTACATCCTCGAACGATACCCCTGGCCCGGAAACATCCGCGAGCTGCGCAACGTAATCGAGCGCGCGACGATCCTCGCCGACAGCGAGTTCATCGAACCGAAGCACGTGCCGCCGACGTTGATCACCCGGGGTGAGGCGTCGCTCCCGACGATGACGATCACGCCGGGGACGACGGTCGACGAAGCGGAGCGCCGGCTCATCCTGCTCACGCTGGAC
>JALZOC010000702.1 GCA_030857365.1 Acidobacteriota bacterium | reverse complement strand
GGAGCAGGAGATGCGGATCGCGGCGGAGATCCAGCAGTCGCTCCTGCCGAAGATGGGGCGATCGGGAGCCTTCTTCAACGCCGCCGCCGCGTCGTTGCCCTGCCGGTCGATCGGGGGAGATTTCTACGACTACGTCGACCTGCCGACCGGTGCCCTCGGGTTCGCCCTTGGGGACGTGGCCGGGAAGGGACCTCCGGCGGCGCTCCTGAGCGCGATGATGCAGGGCATGTTCGCCGCGCAGGTGGCCACCAGCGACTCGCCGTCGCAGACGATTGCACGGGTCAACCTGGCGCTGTACCGGCGGGGGATCGAGTCACGCTTCGTCACGCTGATGTACGGCGCCCTCCGGCCGGACGGGCGGCTGACCTACTGCAATGCGGGGCACAATCCGCCGCTCGTCATTTCGGGCCGGGCCGGGGCGCTCTCGGTCCGGCGCCTGGAATGCGGCGGGCCGATTGTCGGGCTGTTCGAAACGGCCACGTACGACGAGGAAACGATCACGCTCGCCGACGGCGACTGGCTCATTGTGTTCAGCGACGGCGTGTCGGAAGCGATGTCGCTGACGGCGGAGGAGTACGCCGAAGAGCGCATCGTGAAGTGCGTGGAGACGAACCTCGGGGCCGACCCACGGGGGCTGCTCGAAGCCCTCTTCGCGGACGTGCGAAAGTTCACCCGGGGGGCGCCGCAGAGCGACGACATCACCGCGATGGTGCTCAGGTACGGAGCGTAGGCTGCGGCCGTTCCCGCCCCGTGTTACGGGCCTGGCGATCGGGTGGGGCCTTCTGGGCTTCGCGCTCTGGAACGCGCTCTTCGAGATGATGGTGGTGCGAGGCGTGAAGGACGTCCTGCTCCGCGCCCAGCGCGCCGCCGCGGACGGCGGGCCGTTCACGCCCATTCGAGACGTGATGGATCCGGCGATTCAGCACGCCGCCTGGGTGGCGACGGCCTGGACCGCCGTCGTCTGGGTGGCCGCGGCGGTGACGATTCACTATGCATCCTCTCATCCACGACTGGAACCGCACGGCGGCGCCGGCACTCCGGCCGGTGATGCTGAACGATGAGACGCTGCGCGACGGCCTGCAGTCACCCTCCGTGCGATGCCCCACGATCGAGCAGAAGATCGAAATTCTGCACCTCATCGATCGGCTGGGGATTGACACGGCGAACATCGGGCTGCCAGGCGCCGGTGCCCACGTCGCGCGCGATGTCGAGCGGCTCGCCCGGGAGATCGCGTCCGCCCGGCTGAAGGTCAGCGCGAACTGCGCGGCGCGGACCGTGGTGGCGGACATCACGCCGATCGCCGAGATCTCGCAGCGGACGGGCGTGCCGATTGAATGCTGCACGTTCATCGGGTCGAGCCCCGTGCGGCAGTTTGCCGAAGGCTGGACGCTCGACGGGCTGCTGCGGCTCACGGAGGAGGCGATCACCTTCGCCGTGCGTGAAGGCCTGCGCGTCATGTATGTGACGGAGGACACCACGCGGGCCGATCCCGAGACGTTGCGCCAGCTGTATTCCGCCGCCATCCGCGCGGGCGCCTCCCGTGTCTGCGTCGCCGACACCGTCGGACACGCAACGCCGGCCGGCGCGGCCGCCGTCGTGGGCTTCGTGGGGGAGGTGATCGCGGCGTGCGGCGGCGGGATCGGCATCGACTGGCACGGGCATCGCGACAGGGACCTGGCGGTCATCAACACGCTCGCGGCGTTCGAGGCGGGTGCCACGCGTCTGCACGGCGCGGCGATCGGGATAGGGGAGCGGGTCGGCAATACTCCGATGGATACGCTGCTCGTGAACCTCGTGCTCATGGGCTATCTGGAGCGGGATCTGGCGCCCATGGTGGAGTACTGTGAGGCCGTCTCGGCGGCCACGGGGGTGCCGATTCCGCCGAATTATCCGGTGGTGGGGCGCGACGCGTTCCGCACCGCCACGGGCGTCCACGCCGCGGCGGTGATCAAGGCGTACCGGAAGGGTGATCCGTCACTCGCCGATGCCGTCTATTCCGGCGTGCCCGCGGCCCTGGTCGGCCGCGAACAGACGATCGAGATCGGCCCCATGTCCGGCCGATCGAACGTGCTGTTCTGGTTCCACAAACGGGGGCTGCACGTGAGCGAGGCGCAGGTCGACCGCGTCTTTGCGACGGCCAAGGCCTCCGAACGCGTGTTGACCGAGGAGGAGATCCGGGACGTGGCCGGGACCGGCCCGTGACCTACCGCCCGAGCCGCTTCTCGACGGCGGGCAGTGCCGCGAGCAGCACCTCGCCGACGATCTCGAGCGAGCGCGCGCTCACGTTGTCGAGCGTGTCGTGCCGCGTGTGCCACGCCGGCGCTCCGGATCGTGTGTAGTACTCGAAGTCGATGATGTCGATCGCCGGGATCCCCGCCGCCAGAAAATTGAGGTGATCATCCTCGACGGCGACGGTCCCCTCCACGAATTCCTGGCGCTTGAGCCGCTTCGCCGCCCCCCAGATCGCGTCCGCCAGCCAGGGCGTCGACCGCGCCTCGCGCTGGATGCGCAGGTCGTGATCCCCGATCATGTCGACGAGAATGAACGCGCCGATTTTC
>JALZOC010000701.1 GCA_030857365.1 Acidobacteriota bacterium | reverse complement strand
CCGCAGACCGAAGCGATCGCTCAGGTCGCCCATGACCCCGCCGCCGACGTTGAGTCCGACGTTGCTGTTGCGTCCCTGGATGAAGTCGTCGTCGTCGCCAAGGCGAGTCCGCAACCAGCCGAGGCCGCCGGCGGCATACGGGCGCAGGCGCTCCCCGCCTGCAGGCACACGGTAGAGACCATTGAACATGAGCGTGGTGACGCTGCTCTCGCTCAGGAGAAAGTCGGGGACGTCGGTCGCCCCGAAGAAATCCGGCCGGTGGCTGATGTCCACCTCGAATCCGGCGACCCGGCCCATCCATCCGCCTGCGGCCCCGTAATCAATCTTTGCTTCATCGGGAACACTGCCGCCGAACGCCGCCCCGATGAAGGGACTGGCAAACCACTCTGCGTGTGCTCGTGCAGGCGCGAGCGCCGCGCAGAACACGCATAGAAACATCAGCTTCTGCAGTCGCATGTGTGCTCCCCATCGCCGGCATGGCGCCGCCCTCCGGCCAGATCCTGCGCGTTCCTGATAACGCGACGACGTGGGGAGCGTACCAGCGGGGTTTCACGAAGCGGTAGCGAGACGGTCACAAAAGTGTCACGTCGGGGCTGCATCGTCGACGTCAGCCGTCGGACTTCGTCCAATACAGTCGAGTTGGGAGCGCCGATCGCCCGAACCTCGAGCTGAACCACCTTTTCACTGTTTTCACTGCCCCTCGTGACCTGAGCGGTTCGTGATGAAAACGTGATGACTTTTCTGTCCTACTGGGTAAGCAGCTTGCAGGGTCGCGCGCCATGATAGACGCCTTGCACCGCGTGCCCATGCTTCCCGCGCCCCGGCCCTCGGACTACGGCGTGGAAAGCGTGCCGACGCGGAGGAGCTCACATCGCGCCGCCATGACCCACCGCGTGCTCGTCGCCGAGGACGATCCCGACATTGCGCATCTCATCGCGCTTCACTTGCGCGACATGCCCTGCGAGGTCGACGTGGTGCACGACGGCGCCTCGGCACTCGACCGCGCCCTCGCACAGTCGTACGACGCATTCGTCCTCGACATCATGATGCCCTCTCTCGATGGGCTCATGGTGTGCCAGACGATTCGGCGGCTGCAGATCTATACCCCTGTGCTGATGCTGACCGCGCGTTCGACGGAGGCCGACCGCGTGGCCGGCCTCGATCTCGGGGCCGACGACTACCTGACCAAGCCCTTCAGCGCTCCCGAGCTGGTGGCGCGGGTCAAGGCGCTTTTCCGCCGCGCCGAAGCCTATGCGCCGCGGCAACTCCCCTCGCAGGAAGTGGTGCTTTCGGTTGAAGACCTCACCATCGATGTCGCCCGCAGAAAGGTCACGTTGAACGGCGGCCCCGTCCCGCTGACCGCCAAGGAGTTCGATCTGCTGCTGTGCTTCGCGGAGCATCCGGGCCGCGTGTTTACCCGCTCGCAACTCCTGGACCTTGTCTGGGGGTACTCGCACGACGGCTACGGTCACACCGTGAACTCCCATATCAATCGGCTGCGCGCCAAGATCGAGCGAGACCCGGCGGCTCCCCGATTCGTGCGGACCGTCTGGGGAGTGGGCTATCAGTTCCGCGACGTGCGGGATGAGTGAGAACAGGACGACAACAGCGGACACGACCCGGACGGCGCGCCGCCGACCTCTCTTCACCACGCTGTACGGAAAGCTCGCCGCGATTCTGTTCGGCCTCTTTCTGCTGCTCGGCCTCCTCTATACCGCCTGGATGATTCGGACGAGTCAGCTCTATCTTCAGGAAGTCACGCAAAAGCTGAACGTCAATCTCGCCAGGCACCTTGCCGCGGAGCGCATCCTCCTGAACGACGGCCGGATCAACAAGGCCGCTGCCGAGGAGACGTTCCGGACGCTGATGGCCATCAACCGCAACATCGAGATCTACTTGCTCGATCGCGACGGGCGCATCCTCGCGTACTCCGCAGCTCCCGGCGTCGTCAAGCGCACGCAGGTCAGCATCGAGCCGGTGAGGGCCTTCCTGGACGCCCGGCCAATGCCCATCTACGGGGAGGACCCCCGCAGCGAGACTGGGAAAAAGGTTTTCTCTGTGACCGCTCTGGAGCGGGCTCGAGGAGGAAAGCCTGTGCCGCCGGATGCACGCCTGGACGGGTATCTGTATGTGATTCTGGTTGGCGAAGAGTACACCTCCGCGTTGCGACTGGTCGGTCAGAGCAGGACGCTGCGCGCAAGCGCATGGGGGTTCGCCGCCTTGATCGGGCTGGCTCTGGTGGCCACGCTCCTGATCGTGCGGTGGCTGACGAAGCGCCTGACGGTGCTCGCGCGCCAGATGGAGGCGTTCCGCAAAGGAGGATTCTCGAAGCCACCAGATCTGCCTGATTCAGTGGGACCGCAGGAGGATGAGATCGACGTCCTGAGTGCCACGTTCCGCGAAATGAGCCGGCACATCGCCGAACAGATTCAGGGCCTCCGGGACGTGGATCGCATGCGCCGTGATCTGGTGGCCAACGTATCGCACGACCTGCGTACGCCGATGGCGTCGGTCCACGGCTACCTCGAAACTCTCGTCCTCAAGGCGCCCACGCTCACG
>JALZOC010000700.1 GCA_030857365.1 Acidobacteriota bacterium | reverse complement strand
TGCTCCTGCTCATCGTCGCCATTGCGCGCGCCTTTGGGAAGGATGCGCCAGCCGAACCGGACCACGGCGCGCTATGGCGGTACGCCGGCGTGACCATCGCGCTCGCCGTCCTGGTGCGCATCGCGCACGTGCCGTAACGTCGAGCCGCGACACCGCCCGTGACTCTTCACAGCCTGGAACGCTTCACGACCGCACAGGACGACGCGGAGTCCGGGTTCGAGGCTGCGCTCGCCGAGATCCAGGGCGGACGCAAGCGCAGTCACTGGATCTGGTACGTGTTCCCGCAGCTCTCGGGACTTGGCGGCTCGCAGATGTCACAGGTGTTCGGCATCGACGGAGCGTCAGAGGCCGAGGACTACCTTCGGCACCCCGTCCTCTCGGTGCGCCTGCTCACGATCACAATTGCCGTCGCAGAAGGCGTCACGCGAGGCGTCCCTCTTGTCACACTGATGGGCTCCCGGACGGACGTGCTGAAGCTCGTATCATCGCTCACGCTCTTCGGGCACGTCGCCAGGCAGCTGTACGAAGCGCAACCCTACGCAGTGCAGAAGGTCATCGCCGAAGCCGCTGAGACCGTGCTGCGGGCAGCGGAATCGCAGGGTTATCACCGTTGCGAATATACCCTCGAGCGCCTGGCGAATCACTGAGCCGGAGTGAAATCCGGAAGGGACTGGTCTTGACGGCCTGGATCAGCGTCCGAATCCGGGATTTCGAGGTCCCAGAGGCGGGCGATTCTGCCTGTCGCGCCGCGGCGGAGCGCCGAAAAACGGCGGATTCGGCGGTGCGGTGGCAAGGGCACCCGAGTTGCTCTGGTCTCGTGCGATTGGTTCATCAGCGGAGTCATCACCAATGCGCAGCAACGAGCCCGGACCGCGGGCCACTCTCCCCGGCCCCCGTGACCTGCTGACGGACCTCCGTCTCGCGGTGCGGTCCCTGTTGAAGGACCGGAGCTTCACGGCCAGTGCCGTGTTGACGCTGGGTCTCGGCTTGACGCTCTGCACGACAGCGATGCTGGTCGTGAACGCGTACGTCCTCACCGATCTGCCGTACCCGGCGGCCGATCGCCTGCACTGGGTGCGGTACGCCGCGCCCGGCGCCGACGTGCCGCGTGAGATGGAAAAGCTGGACTGGGCCTCGCTGGACGATGTGGTCGAACACGGCGTCGCGTGGGACCTCGACGTCTTCTACCTGCTCGGCGGGTCCCAGGCCGAGTCTGTGCCGGGCGCGTGGGTGACGCCAGGGTTCATCGACGCGCTCGGGGTCCAGCCGGCGGTTGGCCGCGGATTCGAGCCAGCGGCGTTTCAGCCGGGGAGCAGCAACGTCGCTCTCATCAGCCACCGGCTCTGGCACTCTCGCTTTGGCGGGGACCCTTCGGCCATCGGGCGCACGTTCACCGCGTACGTGAGCGATCGCCCCGCGGAAGCCGAGAGCTTCACGATCGTCGGCGTGCTCCCGCAGGGGTTCTGGCATCTGAACCCTTATACCGACATCCTCTCGCCGCTGCGTGCCCCGACGTATCCGTACATGGTGCGACTCCGCCCTGACGTAACGCCCCACGCGGCCGCCGCCAGGGTGACGTCGCTCGTGCGGAACGGCGCCGTGGCAGTGCCCCGGGAGTTCCGTGCCGAAGTCGTCTCGGCTCACGGCCAATACATTGCGTCGGTCCGTCCGATGTTGCGGACCGTCAGCGCCGCGGCGGGCATAGTGCTGCTCATCGCCTGCGGAAACGTGGCAACGCTTCTCCTGATCCGCGCGACGCGACGCCAGAAGGAGATCGCCGTCCGGACGGCTCTTGGCGCCGGCCGCGCGTCGATCGCCCGGATGCTGCTTGCCGAGGCGCTCGCGCTCGGAGCGGCCGCCACGCTGCTGGCCTTGTTCCTCACCCGCGTCACGGTGGACGCGATGGCCCCCATGATCCAGCAGCAACTCGGGCGGACGATCCCGGGCGGCGAGTCGGCCCTGGCGTTCGATGCCCGTCTGCTGATCGCGGCGTTCGGGACGGGACTCTTCACAGCCCTCCTCTGCGCGCTCGCACCGCTCGCGACGTCGCTGCGGCCTCACCTGCTCGGTGCGCTTCAGAGCGGAGGCCGAACGACGACGGAGGGGCGGAGGAGCCGTCGTATCCGCGCGACGCTCATCGCGCTCGAAATCGCGGCCTGCCTCACGCTCGTGACGGGAACGACCCTGATGCTGCGCACGGTCATTTCGCTCATCCGGACCGATCTCGGCTTCAACGGCGATCGAATCCTGAACACATCCGTCACGCTGCGCCCCAACCGCTATCCCGATGCCGGGAGCCGCGAGGCCGTTCTCGAACGAACATTGGCACGCCTCTCGACGATCCCCGGCGCAGAGTCGGTGACGCTGACCAACGCGTGGCCCCTTCAGCAGGGGCGCCTGCAGCCGGTCCGCGCCGGCGCTGAAGCTTCGCCGGCGCCGGACACACGGGCCAGTGTCCAGAGCATCACGTCAACCTACTTCAGGACCCTGCAGATTCCCCTTGTCTCCGGCCGCGCGTTCACGAGCCAGGACCGGCTCGGCAGCGAGGCTGTCGCCATTGT
>JALZOC010000699.1 GCA_030857365.1 Acidobacteriota bacterium | reverse complement strand
GCAACCTGACGGTGCTGGACCAGCAGCTCGTGGTCGCCCCGGTGCGCGAATTCGTCGACGTACGCGCGGCGGCGCCCTCGGCGGTGACGTCGCGCCGGAGCGCCAGCCTCCGCAGCGCCGAGAGCGGCCTGCTCCCCATCGGCCGCACGCCATTTCTCGTGGCCGAGACCGCGCCAGGCCTGACCGATAACACTCCGAACGGATCGCAGGTGACGGTGTCAGGATCGTTCGCTTACGACAACGTCTTTCTGATGAACGGCGTGGACATCAACGACAACGTGCTCGGCACGCCCAACGCGCTCTTCATCGAAGACGCCATTCAGGAGGTGCAGGTGCTGACGTCCGGCATCTCGCCGGAGTACGGGCGATTCAGCGGAGGCGTGATCAATGTGATCACCAGGAGCGGCGGGAACACCTTCGCCGGGGGCGTCAGGACGAATTTCACGAACCCCTCGTGGAGCGCCGAGACCCCGCTCGAGCGCTCCGCCGGGACTACTCGCGCGAGCAAGCTGTCGCACACCTTCGAGGCGACGGCCGGAGGCCCCGTCGTACACGATCGTCTCTGGTTCTTCGGCGGCGTGCGTGCGGAGCGGACGACGGGACAGAGCTCGTTTGCGCAGACGCGTCTGCCGTTCACCACGACGAACGAGAATACGCGGTACGAGGCCAAGCTGACGGGCACCGTGGCGGCGGGCCATACGCTGCAGGGCAGTGTCATCGAGAACCGGGCGAACCTGCACCAGCCCTCACTTGGCGCGAGCATCGACCCGGCGACGTTCTCGTCCCCCTCGACGCCGAACCGCATGTTCGCGGCCAGCTGGCGCGGGGTGCTCGGGGCGCGGACGCTCGCGGAGGCGCAGTACTCCCGGAAGGACTGGCAGCTGAAGAACGCCGGAGGGACCAGCGCCGCGGTCGTGGATTCTCCGTTTCTCACGCGCGGCGTGCTCGGCGTGCCCGGAAACCTGCATTACAACGGGCCGTATTTCGACTCGAGCGATCCCGAGTCGCGCGACAATCGCCAGCTGACGGCGAGCGTCTCCCACCTGCTGTCGTCGAGCGGGCTCGGCACACACGAGGTCAAGGGGGGCGTCGAGTATTTCACCTCGACGCGCGTGGGCGGCAACTCCCAGAGCCTCAGCGGATACGTGTTCCAGACCGACTACCGGACGGGAGCCGACGGCCGGCCCGAGTTCGACGCCAGCGGCCGGCTGGTTCCGAGGTTCGTCCCCGGGACGTCACGGCTCCAGACCTGGATGCCGCAGCGCGGCGCCACCATCGACGTCACGACCGCGTCGGCCTATGTGAACGATCGCTGGACCGCGGGGCCGCGGCTCACGTTCGACATCGGAGCCCGCTACGAACGCGCGCGGAGCGAAGCCACCGGCGATATCGCCGGCGCGCGCGGCAACACCCTCGTGCCACGGCTCGCCGCGGCATACGATCTGACGGCCGACGGCCGGACGGTGCTGCAGGGAACTTACGGACACTACGCGGGCAAGTACAACGACGTGCAGTTCTCGCGCAATTCGAACGTCGGCAATGCCGATCGGATTACCGGCACCTACATCGGACCTGCCGGCGAGGGGCGCGGCTTCGCGGCCGGCTTCGATCCGTCGAACTACCAGACGTTCACCGGAGTGTTTCCCACCGCCAACGTGTTTTTCGACGAGAACCTTCGTTCGCCGCTGACGCGCGAGGTGACGGCGGCGCTCGGCCGCGAGATCGGCCGGTCGGCGTGGATGCGTGCGACCTACGTCAAACGTCAGGCGAGCGATTTCGTCGAAGACTTCATCACGACGGCGGAGGGGCAGACGAGCGTGTCGCGGGCTGGTGTGAATCTCGGCGTGTTCGACAATGCCGTCTATCGCAACTCGGATGTGCCACGACGGGACTACCAGGCCGTGGAGCTCGAATCCGCGTATCGCCCGGGCTCACGGCTCGCGCTCAACGCGCACTGGACCGTCCAGATCCAGAACGACGGAACGTTCGAAGGGGAGGCTGCCGGCGGGCCTGCGCAGCCATCGCTCATCGGCGACTATCCCGAAATCCTCGTCGCCGCGCGCAACTTTCCCGGCGGGCGCCTCGATGACTTTCAGCGCCACAAGATGCGGGCCTCGGCCACCTACAGCCTCGATCTGAAGCAGTTCGGGCGGCTCGACGTGGCGCCGTTCTACCGGTTCAACTCGGCCCGGACGTACAGCCTCGTCGCCGCGGGTGTTCCACTCTCCGCCCAGCAGATTGCGCGAAATCCCGGGTACGCGCGCCTCCCGGCGAGCCAGCCGATCTTCTTCGGCGCGCGAGGATCGCAGAGCTTCGAGGGATTCCACCTCGTCGACCTGGCGGCGACCTACACGGTGCCCGTCTGGCAGTCCCTGCGTCCGTGGGTGAAGGCGGAGCTGCTCAACGCCTTCGACAACCAGAAACTCATCGCCTGGAACACCACCATCACGGCCGACAACGCCGGTCCGAAGGATGAGGATGGTCTGCCGCTGAACTACATCAAGGGGGCGACATTCGGCACGGCGTCCGCTCCCTCGAGCTTTCCGCGGCCACGACCCGGCCTCGACGGC
>JALZOC010000698.1 GCA_030857365.1 Acidobacteriota bacterium | reverse complement strand
CCTCCGGCTCGAGCAGCCCGCCGTCCCGGCTCTCCGCGATGAGCAGGGCGATCTCCTCCGGCGAATGCACATGCCGATGCCCCGTGGACGGCACGCGAAGCAACTTCAGCAACAGCACGCCACTGCCGTTCAGGAACGAAATCGAGAACGAGAACACGCGGATCGACCACTGCATCGGAAGGACGGTGAAGATGGCCGTGCTCGTCGGGTACTGAAGGGCCAGGGATTTGGGGATGAGCTCACCGATTACGACGGCCAGCGTCGTCAGGCTGACGAGGACGACGATGGCCGCGGTGGATTCGGCCGTCGCAGGCTGCAGCGCGCCGAATCGTTCAAAGAGAGGAGCGATACGCGGGGCGAGCGCGGCCTGCCCGTACGCCCCGAGGATGAGGCTTGAAAGCGTGATGCCGACCTGCGATGCGGCGATGTACCGATCCAGCTCGCGCGGGTCTTCGAGCACCGGCAGCAGCCTGGCCGCGAGCGTGTTGCCCTCCTCGGCCAGACCGCGTACCCGTCCCCGCCGGGCGCTCACCGCGGCGAATTCGGCAGCGACGTACAACCCGGTGAAGAGAATGAGCAGGACGATGATCGTCCACGCCAGCAGCATCCTTGCGGATCGTACTGCAAAAGCGAGCTGAGCCGCTCCGCGACGGCTCGGCCAGCCAGGCTGCACCGGATGCGGCGAAAAAAATGTCTGTGAGGTGCAGGGTCATGCTCCGCTGGTTACGAGCCTGGACGATCAGGCGCCCGAGACGGTCGAGCTCTGAGGCGGATTCGGCCAGGAGCGCGGAAATCGCCTGTTCGGCGGATTCATCGAAAAAGGTCTCGAGCATGTGGTGCAGGGCAGATCGCTTCGCGTTGTCGCGTCCCACCCTGGGCACGTACACGTAACGCGGACCGTCCTGTTCGTGCTTGACGTGGCCCTTGTCTTCGAGAATCCTCAGCAGGGCCCGAACGGCCGAGTAGCTGGGCACGAGCACAACGCGAGTTAGCATCCCTCTCGTGAAGGAGAGCCCATGTGGAAGGAATTTCGGGAGTTCGCGGCGCGCGGCAGCGTCCTCGATCTCGCCGTCGGCGTCATCATCGGCGCGGCATTTGGCCGGATCATCTCGTCCTTCGTCAGCGACATCGTCATGCCGCCCATCGGCATGGCCATTGGCGGACTTGATTTCTCGAACCTGTTCGTGGCGCTGAACGGGGTGTCGTACCCGTCGCTGGCCGCGGCAGAGGCCGCCGGCGCTCCGACCATCAACTACGGGCGGTTCGGCAATACCGTCCTGGAGTTTGTCGTCGTTGCGCTCGTCATCTTCCTGTTCGTGCGCCAGATCAACCGGATGAAGACGCCCGAACCGGCGGTGGCCAAAGACGACGCGCGGGATTGCCCGTATTGCGTCTCGCGCATCCCGATCAAGGCCTCGCGGTGCCCGCACTGCACCTCGGAGGTGCGGCTCTCCGCCTGATCCTCCTTCGACGAGCCGCGCGCGACTTTCGTATGCGGCAGGCGGGTCGATGTACGCTTCCCGGATGCGTTCACGCGCGCCGAACCTTGCGTCGCCGACGGCTTCACGCGTCTTTTACGGCTGGTTTGTCGTGGCTCTCGCGGCCGCGGCAATGGTCGGCACTCTGCCTGCCCGCACGCAGGGACTCGGACTGATCACCGAAGCGCTGCTCCTCGACCTCCGCCTGGATCGTGTCACGTACGCGCAGATCAACTTCTGGGCGACGATCGTCGGATCGGCCGGCGCGCTGGGTGTCGGACGTGCCATCGACCACTCCGGCAGCCGCATCGTGCTGACGTTCCTGGCGCTTGCCCTTGGCACGGTCGTCTGCCTGATGAGCCGCGTGACGACCGTGCCGCTCCTCGCCCTGTCGCTGACGCTCACCAGGGCGCTCGGGCAGAGCGCGTTGTCGGTCGTGAGCATCGCGGTCGTCGGGCACTGGTTCGTGCGGCGGATCGACGCGGCGATGGCCGCCTACAGCGTGCTTCTGAGCGTCGGGTTCATGGTGGCGTTTCCCCTGGTGGGCTTCGGCGTCCAGCGATGGGGATGGCGCGCCGCATGGCTGGCGATCGGCCTGGCACTGATCGCCGGACTGGCGCCCGCCGCGTGGACTGTCGTGCGCCGCGGCCCGGAGACGATCGGTCTCGCACCTGACGGCGCCCCGCCCCGAAGCGCCGCCACCACGGCAGCGGCGGATCGCCGCTCGGCCGAAAGCGTCGACGGCTACGAGTGGACCGCGGCCCTCGCCACGCCGACCTTCTGGGTGTTTGCGCTCGGCGCCGCGCTGTACGGACTCATCGCGTCAGGAATCGGGCTGTTCAACGAGTCGATTCTCGCGGAGAGAGGATTCGGCCCGGAGGTCTACTACCGAACGCTGGTTGTCACGGCGCTGAGCGCGCTCGCGGGCAATTTCCTGGGCGGGTGGCTCGCCGCCTCGATCAGCCTCGGCCGGCTCCTCGCGGCCTCTCAACTCGCGCTCGCCGCCGGGCTCGTCGCATTGCCGATGATCTCAACGGAGCTGCATGCGTTCGCCTGGGCGATCGCGATGGGCCTGGGCGGGGGTCTCGTGATGG
>JALZOC010000697.1 GCA_030857365.1 Acidobacteriota bacterium | reverse complement strand
GCGTAGTTTCGTGCGGTTAGAAACCTCTTTCGTTCCCCACGGCCGATCGCCGAGGTGCTGTAATTAACCCATGACTACTCCAAACCGCACCATTTCAGCACTGCCCACGGGCACCGCGTTCAGCCGCCTCATTATGGCGAAGGCGCTGGCTCACGGCGATGCGCTGGCCGCGCAAGTGATCAGTGAAGGCTGGCGCGATGTGCCGCAAGTCCGGGCGACGCTCGAATTGGAAACCAAAGCGTCGATCAGTCCCGGCACGACGAGCGATGCCGTGTTTGCAGGACCGCTCGCGGTCTACGGCGTGTCGAATGAAGCGATCAGCATCGAGCGCGCCGCGTCCATCGTCGGGCAGCTGATTCCGAAAATGCGGCGCGTACCGTTTCGCGTAAAAGTCAGTGTGGAAACGGGCACCGGCCTGAGCGGCGCGTGGGTCGCGGAAAACACCCCCACGCCCGTCAGCAAAACGTCGTATGTGTCGCTGTCGCAGGAAGTCTACAAAGCACAAGTGATCACCGCGATGAGTCGGGAACTCCTCATGGTCGGCAACCCGGACGCCGAAGCGACCATCCGCACGACGGCGATGGGGGCCATGGCGGCGTTTCTCGATGGGCAATTTTTGACCAGCGCGGTTGCCCTGGTCGCGGGGAAAAACCCGGCGGCGATCACGAATGGCGCGCCCGCCGTCGTGAGCACCGGATCCACGAGCGCGGCGATTAGCGCCGACTTGGCCGCGATGCTCGCGAACATTTCGACGGCAGGATCGGGGCTCGTGTGGGTCATGAAACCGATGACGGCGTATCGCATCGCGTCGGCGATTGGCGGCGCCGCGGCGGCCGATGTTCCGCGTTCATTGTTTGGCATTCCGATGATTCTCTCGCTGAACTCTCCGCAGCAAGTCGCGTTGATCGATGCGGCCAACGTCCTCTACAGCGACAGCGGCGCGATTGACGTTTCTGTGACCGAGCAGGCATCCCTTCTTTTGGACACTTCGCCGTCAACAGTCGTGCAGGCGGCTGGGGCCGCGCCAACTCACACGTCCCTGTTTCAGAACGACTTGTTTGCGATCCGCATCTCTCGATGGCTCGCCTACCAGGTCGCGCGGACCGGCGGCGTGACGTTCATGACGGTCGCCTACTAAACGTGGCGATGATGAAACGCAAGCCATCGAACGAAGCCGCCGCTCTCGACCCGATCACGTCGCTCCAACGCGCGATCATGCAGGGGCAGGAGGACGCCTGGGCGCATCACGCCGTGCCCCTCGAAGAGCGGGCGCGCCTTCGTCCGGCCGTGGCGAAGATCGCGCAAGCCGTCACCGACCGGATGCGGGAGGAACACGCGGCGAGGACCGCACAGCCATGAGGACGACTGCCCTCGAAGCCCTCGAAGCCCTCGAAGCCACGCACGGCCATCTCCACACCGTCGCGGATTGGCGGATCACGTGCGAGAAGTCGGCGGCCGAGCTGACGGACACCGACCTCGCGATCCTCGATCACTTTGACGGCGCGAAGGCCGCGGCGACGGCGCGCGATGCGCGCATGAAGGCACTGGCCGTGCCCGTGCTCGAGCCGGCGACCCCTGTGCCCTCGACGCCCGCGGCGCGTCTGCCGACGATCTCAGACGCTGACGATCTCGGCACGATCGAAGGGCTCGACCGCTGGGCGGAAGAGAACGCGCTGGCGGCCGTGCCGATCATGGTGTGGCGCGCCTTCGTCAAGGCGCAGCGCGAGAAACGGGAACAGCTCGAGCAGCGCGTCGGGGAACTCGAGGCCCGGCTCCGCGAGCTCGCCGCGCAACCCCTGCCGAAATACTGCGGCGTGTTTCAGGACGGCGCGTCGTATGTCGCCGGCTCCTTGATCACCCGAAAAGGCGGCCTGTGGTTGGCCCTCGAGCCGACCACCGAAACGCCAGGCGCCGGCTCGACGCAGTGGCGCTTGATTGTGAAAGAAGGCGCGGCCCGATGATGACGATCGACGACGGGCTCGCGAAGGTGGCCGCGCAACTCGACGAGTGGCTCACGCAGCGATGGGACGCGCTCGCGCTCACGATGATTAGCGGCGGGGCGGATCCGGCTGACCGCGGCGACCTCGGCGGCGGCCCGCCCCACGGTGAGCTATCCCCCGGCCTGTCCTGGCATCGCGTCACGTTCGACGAGGTGCTGCAGCGGCAAAAGGATCTCGATCTGCAGTGGCGGGACGAGACGCTCGCCGCTGTGCGCGCCGAGTTGACCGACTGGTTGACGACGGACGGCGGGCCGGCGTAACGGCGCGTGCTGCCGCTAGATTTTCGGCCATGAGGTCGAAGGCGCACCGCTGGACGGCGGGCGGCCGGGGGCATCCTCCGGCGCTCCCCGGGTGCGCTAGTGACAGCAGCACGCGGTCGCCCAGATGCGTGCGTCGATGCATGCCTCGTCAAGTCGCGAAGGCCCTCCGCCAAGCCGTTATGCGTCAAGGTGTCCGGCACGGGTCATCCTCGTTTACTATGGTCTAATGGACCAGAGGCGCCGCAAGGTTCGAGTCGGGAATGACGAAGTGGAGGCGCTTGAAATGCCTTTCCAGAACGTAGCCGAACATTGGAAC
>JALZOC010000696.1 GCA_030857365.1 Acidobacteriota bacterium | reverse complement strand
CGGCGTCGCCGGGGACGACCGCGTGTTCACATCGGCGTGGGACTCGCTCCGGAAGCGGCTGCCGTGGCTCATCGTGAACCTGGCGACCGCGTTTTCGGCCGCTTCGGTCGTCGCCCTGTTCTCGGCAACGATCGACAAGGTCGTGGCGCTCGCCGTGTTCATGCCGGTCGTCGCCGGTATGGGCGGCAATGCCGCGACGCAGACGCTGACGGTCATCGTGCGCGGGATCGCCCTCGGTGAGCTGACGTGGGGCAACTCGCGCAAGGCGCTGTTCAAGGAAGCGGCGGTGGGGATTGGGAACGGCGTGGCGTGCGGTCTCATCGGCGGCGTGGTGGTGTGGCTCTTCAGCGGCGATCAGGTGCTCGCCGGCATCCTTGCGATGGCGATGGTGATCAACATGTTCGTGGCGGCGACCGCGGGGACGGTCATCCCGCTGGCGCTGCGCGCCATGAAGGTGGACCCGGCGCTCGCATCCGCCGTCTTCATCACGACGCTGACCGACGTCTTCGGGTTCTTCTCGTTTCTGGGGCTGGCCACGTGGATGCTCAGGTACCTCCACCAAGGGTAGAATGGGGGGTCCGGCGTGCCGCGCCGGGCCGGTCCAGCGGAAGACTGAAATCTGAATGCCCGTGTACACGTCCGAGGCGTTGATCCTTCGCACCTACAAGCTGGGGGAATCGGACCGGATCGTGGTGTTCCTCACGCGGGATCGCGGGAAGAAGCGCGGCGTCGCCAGGGGCGCGCGGAAGGCGAAATCGAAATTCACCGGCGCGCTCGAGCC
The DNA here is from genome assembly GCA_030857365.1 of Acidobacteriota bacterium. Lineage (GTDB taxonomy): Bacteria > Acidobacteriota > Vicinamibacteria > Vicinamibacterales > 2-12-FULL-66-21 > JALZOC01. The sequence goes on along the minus strand of JALZOC010000696.1, from coordinate 1,802 downwards.
CATGACGCGGGCCGGGGTCGCGTACTACGAGCGGGAGCAGCGCGAGCTCGTCCGAATCAACTACGTGGAGCTGACCCGCTCGCCGCTGTCAGGCGGGACGGGGGACGCACTCGGCCACGTGGGGTACTTCGCGGAGCTGATCGACGAGTGGGCGCCCGACGCGCATACCGACGAGCGGCTGTACCGCCTCGGCGCGTCGGTGACCGACGCGATCGCCAGCGGCGTGCCTGTCGACGCGCTCGCGCGGTACTTCGAATACTGGATACTGCGTCTGCAGGGCGTCTATCCGACGATCGCGGGATGTCCGGGGTGCGGCGAGTCGCTCGGCGCGGGCGCCGTGATGCCGCAGCGGGACGACATCTTCGTCTGCAGGGCCTGCGCACCGGCCGGCGGGTCCGTCGTGGGGGTCGAGGCGCTGCGGTTCCTGAAGGGGGCGGAAGGGATCGCCCCGGATGCGCTCGGGGCCTTGCCGCTGCCAGTGAAGGCCGCGCGGGAGCTCGAAACCGTCCACCGGCGGCTGCTCGCGCTGCACCTCGAGAAGGATTTGAAGTCCGCGCGAGTGCTGCGCGAGATGCGGGGTCCGGGCTGGTAGTCGGAAGCTGGAAGCTTCTTCATAGAATGGTCACACTGCAGCAGCTCATCTTCAAGCTCTCGAAATTCTGGGGCTCGCGCGGCTGTCTGCTGCAGCAGCCGCTCGACATCGAGATGGGCGCGGGGACGATGCACCCCGAAACGTTTCTCCGGGTCCTCGGTCCCGCGCACTGGAGCGTCGCGTACGTGCAGCCCTCGCGGCGCCCGGCCGACGGCCGCTTCGGGGAGAATCCCAATCGGCTCTTCAAGCACCAGCAGTTCCAGGTCATTCTGAAGCCCGCGCCCGACGACGTGCAGCATCTCTATCTGCAGAGCCTGGAGGCGTGCGGAATCGATTTGCGCGCGCACGACGTCCGTTTCGAGGAAGACAACTGGGAGTCTCCGACGCTCGGCGCATGGGGTATCGGATGGCAGGTGCTCTTCGACGGGCAGGAGATCACGCAGTTCACGTACTTCCAGCAGGCGGGGGGCGTGGACCTCGCGCCGATTTCGGTCGAACTGACGTACGGCCTCGAACGATTCGCGATGGCCCTGCAGGACGTGGACAACGTGTTCGACCTGCAATGGGCGCCGGGTGTCACGTACCGCGACGTCCGGCATCGCGACGAAGTCGAGCAGTCGAAGTACGCGTTCGGCCAGATCGACATGCCGGCTGCCGAGCTCCACGCCCTGCACCGCAACCTGTTCGATCAGTACGCCGGGCTGTCGCAGACGCTCCTGCGCAGCGGCCTCGCGCTGCCGGCGCTCGATTACTGCCTCAAGTGCTCGCACATGTTCAATCTGCTCGACGCGAGCGGCGGCATCGGCGTGACCGAGCGGACCGCCTACATCCTGCGCGTCCGGCAGATGGCCGTCGCCATCGCGAAGTTCTGGGTCGGTGAGAAGGAGGCCGGAGCGCCGGCCCTCGCGAAGGACGGAGCGGCCGAGTCCCATGGATCGTGAGCTCCTGATCGAGATCGGCGTCGAGGAGCTCCCGGCGGGCTGGATGCCCGGATTGACGCGGCAGCTCGCCGGCGCCGTGGGGGGCCGGCTCGCGGAGTTCCGGCTGGCCGTTCCGGGCGTGCCGATCGAGACCTTCAGCACGCCGCGCCGGCTGACCGCGTGCGTCGGCCGGATCGCCGAGCGCCAGGAGGATCGCGACGAGACCATCAGCGGCCCGCCGGTCTCCGCCGCGCTCGCGGCCGACGCCACGCCCACCCCCGCGGCCCTCG
>JALZOC010000695.1 GCA_030857365.1 Acidobacteriota bacterium | reverse complement strand
GGGTGGGCGTGTCGAACCTGCAGCTCGCCAGGCTGCTGAGCGACTGAGCTCCGCCGCCGGGATCGCTGATATCCCGGCGGTCAGCCGCACTGCCTGCGCCCATTCGCCAGAGCCAGTGCTATTCAGCAATGGCGCCGCGCCGGCGCGCCCCGCGATTGGGCGTCATCTCCGTGAAGGGAGCCGGGACACGTCCGCCCCCACGCGCTTGCCGTCGGACCCGAGCGGCGCGGTCTCGAGCACGCGATAATCCCCGCCCGCGAAGTCCGCGAAGTAGGACTGGAAGGTGGAGACGGGCGGGTAGTAGTTGGGGACGGGGTACCGGCTGCCCGTGTACCCGGCGATCACGTTGTCGTGCATCGTGATCCCCGGAAAGGCATTCAACAGGTTCACGCCATTCATGCCCCCGTAGCTGTTGAAGCCGTACGTCCCATTCACCGACAGATTGTTCGTCCAGACGAATCCATCGATCGTTCCGTCGGTGTGCTTCACCCCGTCGGCCGTCAGATACGTGCCTGTGTAGGCCAACACCAGCGTCGTGCCATCGTGGATGATGGTGTTGTGATCGAATTTGATGTTTCGCGGCGCGGACCCGATCTGCAGGAAGAATCCGTTCCCGCCGTAGTCTCGCTTCGAGATGACGAACAGGTTGTTGCGGACCGTCACGTCGGAGGTGGGGGCGAGAAGAACCGTCCTGTAGTCCCAGCCCAGCATGTTGATTCCGCCCGCGGTGCTCTTCACCACGTTGTCTTCGAAGAGCACATTCTGTATTTTCTTGGAGTCCTTCGCGGTGATGACGATCGCGTAGCCGGGCTGTGAGGGCGGCCAGTTGAACTCCATGAAGTTCCGCCGCACGGCGACGTTGATCCCCTCTTTGAGCTCGAGCAGGTTCTTCACATTGTAGGTCGTGCCCGCAAGAGCCTTCCATCCGAGCGGGCGAGTCAGCACGTTGTCCTGGATCACGATGTCGCGTGCCACCGTCCGCGCGGCCGACACCGCGCCGCCAAATATGACGACTTCGGAGCCTGCCTCCAGCCAGTTGTTCTGCAGGAGATAGCCCCTCCCGCAGTTGAAGCAGCCGAACGTGGTCGTGTCCTGCCCGTTGCGGAAGATGTTGCGGATGTCGCTGTTCTTGACCGTGATGTCGTGCCCGTTTCCGAGAATGCCGCGCTTGGCGCCGTAGGTGGCGTCGCCGCGAATGATTACGCGATCGAACTCGAAGTGCGACGGCAGGAGGGCCGCATCAGTCTCAGTCCCGTCGCCGACACTCACGATGTCGCGCGTCGTCTCCAACCCGCTGGCGACGCCTTCGACGCCGCGGAAGACCACGCCCACGAACCGGTAATAGTTCGCGCCGATTCGCGCCCGGACCGCCGGCCAGCCGTCGGGAGACTGGATGATTGCGAGCTTGTCTATGAGGCTGGTCGCCACTCGGGTGCCCGCGGCCGGCACGTTGGCGTCCGACGTGATCGTGATGTACTCCGGTCCGTCGTTCGGGGGCAGCTCGATGTTGCCCACATACCGCGCGCCCGCCGAGAGGGCCACGGTGTCCCCCGGCCTGGCCCCGTTCAGGGCGGCCTGCAGGTCGCCGCCCGCGGGTACACGGATGACCCTGGTCAGCGACGGTGGCGGCGTGAGCATCGTCGTGTCGTTCTTCAGTGCGCCGGGAGAGGTTCTCAGGTAGGTCGTCGAGGAAAGCACTACTTCGTCGATGACGAATCCGTCTTCCCGGTTCTGAATGCGCAGGCGCTGCGTGCCGCCCTGCGCAAAGACGATGTCCGGCCCCAGGACGCCGGTGCCGTAGCCGTTGTCCTGCCAGCCATACCCGGAGACACCCGCGCCGCTGGCATCTTCCAGATTCACGACGTAAGAGGCCGTCGTCCCGATGGCCGCCGCGGCGACGTTCGTGAACTGGACATGGATCGAGTCGTTCGCGTAAGTGTTCCCGGATGCCCGCATCCGTACCCACAGGTGATAGGGCGTCTGTGCCTCTGCGGTGAACGTCAGTTCCATGTAGTCGGCGGGGCTCGCCACGGCGGTGAGCACCTTCGTCCGGGACTGGTTCGCGAGAGTGACCGCCGTGCCGTTGCTCGCAGCAGCATCGTTCACGACCGTGAACGCTCCGACGCGCGTGCCATTGACGGCGTCGAGGACAATGTCCGCTGCGTAAGCGGGCGCCACACCCATCGTGACGAGCGCCAGGATCGTGCCCGCCCCGACGTTCGCCGTTCTGCCGCGTTCAAATCCCATGAGTTCCATGCCCCCTTCGTGAGTTGTGGGAAGCCCGGCGACGACGGCGTTTGCGCAGTTGCCGGTTTCGGGCAGGGCGCTGCCGGCGTCGGAGACTCTCGTATTCGCGGCAGCAGGGTCCCGAGGCCGCTGGCGCGACGATTCAGGTGTGGATGCAGGCGGCTGCAGATCAACCGTGCGGCCCCAGCCAGCCGTGCCATACGGCGCAAGGCCAGTGCCACAAGCTGAACAGGGGCGATGTGTCGGTTTGCTAGGAATCTAGGGGCGTGTTTTTGCGAGGAGTGGGAAGGTATGTTCGTTTTGTAACAATGATTACGTAATTGTATGTGACTCCTTTC
>JALZOC010000694.1 GCA_030857365.1 Acidobacteriota bacterium | reverse complement strand
GACCCGCGCCGCGCGATGGTCAGCGTGAGGCTCAATCTGGGCCGGTAGTCCTCGGCCGCGCGGGCCGTGCGCGTGCGGCTTTCAACGAGATTTCCACGGGTTTCCAATCAGTTCCACAGGATCTGCGAGCCGCTCGTCGGTACTCTGTCTGTGAGTCGGGCGCACGAAGAAGTATCGGCGGCTCCCGCCCGGATTGATCGGTCACTCGTTGTCAACAAGGAGGTTTCGATGAAAAACCACGTGATTCGAGCACTGTCAGCCACTCGTCTGAACAGCGCCATCGTGGCCGGCTTGGGGGCCGTGCTGCTCGTCGGCGTCACCGTCTACGCGGCAACCAGTTCGATCCACGGCACCGGCACCATCGCCTACTACGAGCCCTTCGACGGTCCCGCGACGATGACCGTGCGGAGTCTCTTCATCAAGGCCAATGAAGTGTTGTCCTGGCACCAGCACGCAGGGATCGGCGCCTACACCATCGTCAAGACCGGGACGCTGACCGTGGAAGACGGCTGCGGCGGCGAAATCGTGTACCCGCAGGGGACGGCGTTCGTCGAGCCTCCGGGTCGCGTCCACAGGGGGAAGGCTGGTGCCGTCGACGTCGAAACCGTTCAGACCTTTGTGGTCCCGGTGGGCACACCGTTTTCACAGAACGTTGCCCAGGCGTGCGGCGCCCCCCAGGTGGTTGACGAGTGCAAGGGGGATGGCTGGATCAACTTCAACTATCCACGGACCTTCTCGAGCCAGGGCGACTGCATGCACTACGTGAAATCGGGCGACTGAGGGAGCCGGTGTCCCACGGCTGCACGAGCTGATCGGGCCCCAGGGCACGTGGCCCTACCAATCGCAGAGACGCCCCGTTAAGATACCCGCGTCGCCAGGAAGCGCAGTTCCCGCTGCCGCTCCCTGGCGAACGGGAGGGGGCGTGACATATCGCTTCGGCGACTTCTCTCTTGACCACGACACGCGGCAACTCCTCCTGAACGGCGAGGAGGTCCACCTTTCGCCGAAGGCATTCGAGCTGCTGACCGTGCTGCTTGCCAACCAGTCACGCGCGGTCTCCAAAGCCGAGTTGCAGGAGCGATTGTGGCCGTCGACGTTCGTTGAGGAGACGAACCTGGCGGGTCTGGTCGCCGAGATTCGCCGCTCTCTGCACGACACCGCTTCCAGTCCCACATTCGTGCGAACGGTCTATGGGTTCGGGTACCGCTTCGTCGGTGAGGTCAGGGTGGACGCCGGTGCGATCGGGTCAGGACCGCCTCGTGTAAAGCTGTGCCTGACGGTCGACAAGCGTGAGATTGTGCTGATGAACGGCGCCAACGTCGTCGGCCGCGCGCCGGACGCCGCGATTCCGATCGATTCCCCCGGCGTCTCGCGGTATCACGCGCGCATCGTGGTATCGGAGGCTGGAGCAACGCTGGAAGATCTCGGGAGCAAGAACGGGACGTATGTGAACGGGAAACGGATCACAGCGCCTCGACGTCTGTCCGGCGAGGACGAGATTCGGATAGGTGCAATCGCTTTGAGATTTCGGATCGCTCCACCGACCACTCCCACCCAGAGCGTGCCGGCGGCCGATTGAAGCCCGACGACGCTCAAGTCAGCTCGACAGGCTCACGCGGCATCGGTTGGACGCGAGCGCGCGCACTTCCAAGCGCCCGCGGCGGCGCGGCTTGACGGGGAGGGCAGGAGGGTCGAGGTATTCCATGAGCATCGATGCACACTTGGATGTCACCGTGATCATCCCGGTCTACCGCGCCACGTTCCTCGACGCCGCGGGCAGATAGTCCCGCCACCAGACGCGCCGCACGCCCTCGCCGCCCACCGGATGCCGGCCGTTCGCGCGTACGGCGACGAGGGACCGGGCGTCTCGAGTCCGGCCTCCCGGCCGATACAACTTCCGGCCCAAACTGGAATGGCCCGCATCCTGACCCCCGGGCAATCCGTCACAGAGTGTTTGCAGGCTGTTCACAGCGATATCACAGCGGGCGCGTAGACTCGGTTCTCCTTCTGTGCAGAGGTGACCGCATGCCAAGCCGGACCGTCAGGACGTCGAATCGGCAGGATCCCGAGGACGTCGGCACACTCTGGACCATGCACCGGCCGGAGCACGCCGCGCAGGTCGCCGCCGCCTTCACGCTGGCCGAACACTGGCGTCAGCGGATGCTCAGTCAGGGCTGGGAGCAGGTTGTTCCACGTGTCCGGCGTCAGGATGAACCGGAGGAACGCCAAACACCGGAGAGTTTCGACACGGTTCGTCGTGACCGCCGCTGCGACGGCGCGATCCCGTAGGGGCGCAGGCGCGAGAGCAGGGTGAAGGGCCGCTGCCCGCGTCCCTCACCGAACGCGCTGGCGCCATTCGTCGAGGCGCGCTCTCATCGTCGCTTCGCGCCCGGCGTGCGCCGGCTGGCCGGCCAGGTTGCGCACCTCTCCCGGATCATTTTGCAAATCGAAGAGCTGCTGATGGTCGAACTCCGGCCAGTGGATGTACTTCCAATCCCGGCGGATGACGGCTTCGGACGAAGGGATGCGGTCCTTCCCCAGGACCGTCGGATGCTCGTAGAAAAACTCGTCTCGCCATGCGGGGGCA
>JALZOC010000693.1 GCA_030857365.1 Acidobacteriota bacterium | reverse complement strand
GGCGAGCACCGCGTCGGACTCGGCCTGGGTAGTGACCTTGATATTCGACCCGCCCCGCTTGAGCAGCTTCGCGTCGAACTCAGGGGGGACCGCGCCGGCCAGCCGGGCCGTGATGTTCCAGTACTCCTCGGGGACGAACCTGTCGATCTCGCGCTCGCGGTCGCAGACGAGCTTGAGGGCGACCGATTGCACGCGCCCGGCACTGAGGCCGCGCCGCACCTTATCCCAGAGGATCGGACTGATCTTGTAACCGACCAGACGATCCAGGACACGGCGCGCCTGCTGCGCGTCGACCATCTGCCGGTTGATCACGGTGGGATGCTCCAGTGCCGCGAGCACCCCCTTTTTCGTAATCTCGTTGAACATCAACCGGCGGATCTTCTTCCGGCTGGCCGTGCCGAATTCCTCCGCGATGTGCCAGCCGATGGCTTCCCCTTCCCGATCCGGGTCGGTCGCGATGAAGATTTCATCGGCCCCTTTGGCGGCGTCCTTGAGCTCCTTGAGGACCTTTTTCCGGCTGGCGATCACCTCGTACGACGGCTCGAACCCGTCGTCGATGTCCACACCGAGCTTGCTCTTGGGCAGATCCCGGACATGCCCCATCGAGGCAATCACGGTATAGTTTCTGCCAAGGTATTTATTGATGGTTTTCGCCTTTGCCGGCGACTCCACCACGACCAGTGCCTTTGCCATAGCGACCTGCTTCTACCCGACTCTGGGCCTCACCTCCGCCTGCGGAATGCCGCATGCGGCGTTTGAAGACCATATCACCCCCGGTGCTCTGGGCCTCCCGAGGTCCTGCCAACTACCCTGAAGCCCGTTCAGGCAAAACCCTGTCCCGTCGGCCCCTTCGCCGACCCTCCCGAGCGCATGAAGCGCCCACCCCCGGCGCCTTTAACGAGTCCCTGAAGCTCGAGTTCCATCAGTCGAGGCAGCAGCTTCGAGGGCGGGGTGCCGGTCGCGTCCACCAGCTCGTCGAGGCCGTAGACCTCCCCGGCTTCCATGTGCGTCAACAAAGGGTCATGTGGCAACAACTTACGAGGATCTTCAATCGCCATCCTGGCGGCGGGCCACCCGAGCTCCTCCAGAATATCGTCCGCAGTCTCGACGACCTTTGCCCCGTCCTTCAGAAGACCATGGGAGCCGCGGTTTCGACCGGTGAGCACGCTGCCGGGCACGGCCATCACGTCGCGCCCCTGGTCCGTGGCGCATCGGGCGGTGATCAACGACCCGCTGTTCTCGGAGGCTTCGACGACGACAACGGCCAGGGAGATCCCGCTGATGATCCGGTTCCGCAGAGGAAAGTGTTCCGCCAGCGGGGGGGCGCCTGCGCCGAGCTCTGAGACGATAAGACCTTTGTCGGTTATGGTTTGCGCCAGCGTGCCGTGCTCCGGTGGGTAGATGCGATCGAGCCCCGATCCGAGCACGGCGATTGTTGAGCCGCCGGCGGCCAGCGTGCCGCGGTGAGCCGCAGAATCAACACCCCGGGCAAGTCCGCTCGCCACGGCCACGCCGCGCGCCGACAGCTCGCCCGCCAGACGGGCACCCACGTCGAGCGCGTAGGGAGTTGCCGCTCGTGAGCCGACGATCGCGACGGTCGGCATCGCGAGCACTGCGGCAATCCCTCGCACCCACAGCACCGGCGGCGGATCGGCCACGCAGTTGAGCAGCGCCGAGTATCTCGAATCGAACCAGGGAATCGGATCCATCCCTGCGTCAACTCCGGCAGCGATGGACTTCGTGGCCGCGGCCTGCGCGGCATCTTCGAGCCGCCGCCTGGCCTCGGGAGGGATCCGCATGGCCTCGAGGAGGTCGGCTATCTGCACCGACGGGTTCTGCTGGCGAAGCTCTTTGAAGGTGGCCGATGCGCGGCAGCGCGATACCGCGAGCATCGACACGGCGACGGCGAGGTGAAGGTCCACGGGTCCTCCGGCGCCGCAGCCGCGCACGGGCGCGGGGATGCCCCGCCGGCCCAGAACAACAAAGGGCCGGCGCCACGGCTGCATGAGCAGCTCGGCAGCCCGACCCTGCCCTCATTATAAGTGGACGGGTGTCCCCGCGCAATCGTCTGGGTTACGCGGTCCGTCGGCGGCTTACGGAAAAGGCGACAATTTTTCGCGCTCCGCCCGATGAGACGGGCGAAGCCGGCTGGTACGAGCATTGCTCCGTTCGATTGTTCGTCCAGCTCGCCGCTGGATCTTATTCAGCTTGCGGCGGTCCAGACGGGTGGCTATAGTGAATCGAGTACCCATGCATCTTCGAGTTGTCGTCGCCCTGATGGCGCTTGCGGCGTTCGCCCCGTCCGCGTACGCGGACGCGCGCTCGGACGCGAAATCGCAGGTCGAGTTCGGCATCAAGGTGGCGCAAAGCGGGCTCTGGAAAGAAGCGACGTACCGGTGGCAGAAGGCGGTCGAAATCGACCCCACTTATGCGGCTGCCTGGAACAACCTGGCGATTGGCTACGAGCACGAGGGGAAGTTCGAAGAGGCGCGGCAGGCATACGACAAGGCAGTCACGCTCGATCCGAAGAGTTTGCTGATTCGTCAGAACTACGATCTTTTCAAAGAAATCAATGACCGCGCGAAGCG
>JALZOC010000692.1 GCA_030857365.1 Acidobacteriota bacterium | reverse complement strand
CCCGGAACCTGAACCCCGAACCCGGAACCCGGAACCCGGAACCAGCAACAATCAAATCCGTGATTGCCCTGCTGGACGAGGAGGCGTTTCTGCCGCCGGAAGTGGTCACGCTCGCATCGTGGGTGGCGGACTACTACGCGTCCGGAGCGGGCGAGGCGATGGCCACCGCGATGCCGCCGCGGGCCTGGGTGGAAAGCGAGCGGCGCGCGCAGATCACGGAAGCGGGGGAGGCTCGGCTCCTGACCGAGCGCGGCGCGCGGCGCCGCGTGCTCGAAGCGCTCAGCGGCGCGAGACCTGTGCGGATGGACCTGCTGATGCGGCGTGACGTGCCCGGGAAGCCGAGGACGTCGGCGGCGGGATTTGCCCCCGCCGCAGCGCCGGCCGACACGCACCCCGGTGGCTCGTACGCCGTGCTGCTGGCTCTGGAGCGAGACGGCCTCGTGCAGATCACCCAGCCATTGAAGGGTTCCGCCGATGCGTACAGAACGGTGCGGGTCGTAACCCTGACGGCGCAGGGGGACGAACTTTTGTTCAACCAGGCGGCGATGCCCCCCGGCGGCGAGGCGTCGATCCCGGAGAAGGGCGCGATTCGCCTCGGCGGGAGGCAACGGGAAGCGGTGGCGCTGCTGAAGGGGGCCCCCGACGGCCTCACGACCGCCGCGCTCGACGAGCGTGGGATTGGCGCATCGACCGTCAAGCGGCTGACCGAGCTGGGCCTCGTCGCGATGGCCAGGCGTCGGGTCGAGCGCGACCCGCTCCAGCACGGCGCCGCGCTGCCGATCGCGGCGCGGCCGCCGCACCTGCTGACCGGCGAGCAGACGACGGCGCTCGAGCGCCTGCAGACGCTGGCGGAGAAGCGCGTCTTCGAAACCGTGGTGCTGCACGGCGTCACCGGGAGCGGCAAGACGGAGCTGTACTTGCGATTGGCGCAGGCCGTGCGCGGAAGCGGGCGCTCCGTGCTGATGCTCGTGCCGGAAATCGCCCTCACGCCGGCCGTGGCCGCGGCCTTCCGCGCGACGTTCGCGGAACGCGTCGCCATTCAGCACAGCGGTCTGTCCGACGGCGAGCGCCACGACCAGTGGCAGCGCATCCGGCGCGGCGACGTCGACGTCGTCGTCGGCACGCGCTCGGCGGTGTTCGCACCCTTGCGCTCGGTCGGCCTCATCATCGTCGACGAGGAGCACGACGGGTCCTACAAGCAGGAAGAAAGCCCGCGCTATCACGGCCGGGATGTGGCCGTCGTGCGCGGCAGCCACGCCGGCGCGCTCGTCGTGCTCGGGTCGGCCACCCCGTCGCTCGAGAGCTTCCACAACGCGGAGATCGGCCGCTACACGCTCATCACACTCGAGCGACGCGTGCTCGATCGTCCAATGGCCGACGTGCGGATCGTCGACATGCGGGTCGAGTACGCCGAGTCGGGTCCGGACGTCATCCTGAGCGGCGCGCTGTCGGAGGCGATGGCCGACAGGCTCACCAGGAGCGAACAGTGCATCGTGCTCCTCAACCGGCGCGGGTATGCCAGCGCGGTGTTCTGCCGGCAGTGCGCCTCGACGCTCGAATGCCCGAACTGCAGCGTGTCGCTGACCGTGCACCGCGCGGCGGGCCGGGCGCGCTGCCATTACTGCAACCACGCCGTCGCCATCCCGAAAGTGTGCGCACACTGCGCGGGGCCGTACCTGGAGCAGATTGGCTATGGAACGGAGCGCGTGGAGGCGGAGGTCGTGGCGCAGTTCCCGGGTGCGCGCGTCGCGCGCGTCGACCGCGACACGCTCCGCAAGCGCGGCGCGATTACGGCGCTCCTGTCGCGCTTCGCCGCGGGGGAGATCGACGTCCTGGTCGGCACCCAGATGATTGCGAAGGGGCACGACTTCCCGCGAGTCACACTCGTCGGCGTCATCTCCGCCGACGTGGGACTGGGGCTCGCCGACTTTCGGGCGGCGGAGCGAACGTTCCAGCTGCTGACGCAGGTGGCGGGCCGCGCCGGCCGTGGAGAGATCCGCGGCGAGGCGATCGTGCAGACTCTGTATCCGAAGCACTACAGCATCCGCCATGCCTGCCGGCAGGACTACGCCGCCTTCTACAAGGAGGAGATCACATTCCGCCGCGGCATGCGGTATCCGCCTGCGCTCGCGATGATCAATGCCGTCGTGAAGGCCACCACGCGTGAGGGGGCGATGCACGATGCGGCGGAAGTCGTGAAGGCGCTGAGGTTCGGAGGGGAGCCCTACCGCGTCCTCGGCCCCGCGCCGGCGCCGCTGAACCGCCTCAAGGGTGAATACCGCGCCCAGTTCTTCATCAAGGGCACCCATCGTCCCACGATGCGCCAGGCGCTCCAGACCGTGCTCAACTCGCGGCCTGAGATCCGCCGGCGGACGATCGTCGACGTCGATCCGGTCTCGGTGCTGTGACTCTAAAACGATCCCCGAGGTTTTAGGGTTTTAGCACAAACCCGTGATTGTCACAGCCGAATAGGAATCGGCGTGAAACAGAGGATGAAGATGACGAGGGCGAGGACGGCGATTGCGGCCCGCTGACGGCCGATCGGCTCGTGTTCGAAGAGGACGCGCGGGTGGCGGGCGCCGAACATGAGC
>JALZOC010000691.1 GCA_030857365.1 Acidobacteriota bacterium | reverse complement strand
TCCGGGGCGGACGCTGGGCGCCGCGGTCGTGCTGCTGGCCGGAGGCGCATGGCTGGCGACGCTCGGACCTGTCGGCGGATTGCCGCTCTTCGGGTACGCGTCCGCCATCGTCCTGCTGTTCGGCGCATCCTCGGTCGTGCCGGCCATGTTGTTCGGCGTCGCGCGCGCCGCTCAAGGCCCTGTCCGCCGGTTCCTGAAGGTGGAGGACTGGCTCGCCGTCACGAACGTGTCGGCCGCCGTGCCGCGCCTCTCGATCTCTGTCGCCGCGCTCGCGGTCAGCCTCGCGATGATGGTCGCCGTCTCGGTGATGATCGGCAGCTTCCGCGAAACGGTCGTGTATTGGATCGACCAGACGCTCCACGCCGACCTGTTCGTCAGCGCCGGGTCGCGGCAGCGGACCGGGCCCGACGACGCGCTCTCCCCCGAAGTCGTCCAGGCGATTGCGTCGAGCCCGGACGTGGCGGCGGTCGACCGCTTCGGGAGCGTCGAGGTTCCGTACGGCGGCACCCGCGTGCGGGTGGCTGGAGGGGACTTCGACGTACTGCTTCAGCACGGAACCCTGCTGTTCAAGGCGCCGGCGGACGGCCGCGGGGCGATGCGCCGCGCCATCGGCCGTCAGGCTGTCGTCGTGTCGGAGAGCTTTGCCATCCGGCAGGAGGTTGACGTAGGCGGCGAAGTGCTGATCCCGACGGCGGCCGGGCCCGTGCCGTTCACCGTCGCGGCGGTCTACTACGACTACTCGAGCGACCGGGGCGTGCTCGTGATGGATCGCGGGATGTTCGAGCGCCATTACGGTGATGCCGGGATCAGCGGCCTGAGCGTTTACCTGCGCGAGGGAGTGGATGCCGAGCGGGCGCGCGAGCAGTTCCTGACCGCGATCGGCGACAGCCGCCGCGTGCTGATCAATACGAATGCATCCCTGCGCCGGGAGGCGCTTCGCATTTTCGACAGCACCTTCGCGATCACCTACGCGCTGGAGATCATCGCCATCATCGTCGCGATCGCGGGTGTGTCGGGCACGCTCCTGACACTCGTTCTGGAGCGGGAACGGGAGCTCACGGTGCTGCGGCTGATCGGCACGGCACGCCGGCAGATCCGTCGCATGGTGGTTTTCGAGGCGGTGCTCATCGGCGCCGTCAGCCAGGCGGTCGGCCTTGCCGCGGGTCTGTTGCTCTCGCTCGTGCTGATCTACGTGATCAACGTGCAGAGCTTTGGCTGGACCATCCAGTTCCATCTGCCCGCCGCCTTTCTCTTACAGTCATCCGTGCTGATGGTCCTTGCCACCGCGCTCGCGGGTCTCTATCCGGCACGCCGCGCGCAAGAGCTTGGCACGTACGAGCGGACGGACGGGAGCTGACCGGGTGCCCCCCATGCGCACTCGTTTTCCGTTCCTGTTCACGGCGGGCATGGTTCGTGCGGGGGGCGCTGCCATGCTCGCTGCCTTGTGTACGGCGGGCGGGGGCATCGCGCAGCCGGCGCCTGAGTGGAAACAGGCGGATGCCGGCCGGCCGATCACCCTCCCCGCCGATCACGCGAGCCACCCGGACTACAAGCTCGAGTGGTGGTACTACACCGGGAATCTCGATGCCGCGGACGGAAGACGCTTCGGCTATCAGCTCACGTTCTTCCGGATTGGTGTGAGTCCGGCGCCCGCCAACCGGTCGCGGTGGGCGGTACGTGATCTGTACATGACGCATCTGGCGCTCACGGACGTCAACGGCCGGAAGTACAGGTTCGTCGAGCGGATGAACCGGTCGGGGCCAGGCTGGGCGGGTGCGGCGACGGATGTCTACAAGGTGTGGAACGAGGACTGGGAGGCAGCGCGCGATCCGGCAGGAGTGCACACCGTGCGGGCAAGCAGCCGTGAGTTTGGCATCGACCTCCGGCTCGAGGAGAGTCGTCGCGCCGTCCTGCACGGCGAGCGGGGCTACAGCCGGAAGGGAGCGGCTGCCGGCAACGCGTCACACTACTACTCCTTCACCCGGATGCCGACGCGCGGCACGGTCACCGTGGCGGGACGAACGACGGAGGTCACCGGGCAGAGCTGGATGGACCATGAGTTCGGCACGAGCTTCCTCGAGCCCGAGCAGGCCGGGTGGGACTGGTTTTCCATCCAGCTGGACGACGGCCGCGACCTGATGATTTTCCAGCTCCGCCGGACCGACGGGTCGATCGACCCGCGGTCGGCTGGAACGCTCGTCGAGCCGGACGGCTCGACCACACCGGTGACACTCGATACCGGCTTCCGCCTCGAGCCGGGCCGGACGTGGACGTCGGGCACGAGCGGCGCGCGGTATCCGATCGCCTGGACCGTGCGGCTGCCGCGGTCCGATATCATGCTGTCGGTCGTCGCGGCCGTGGTGGACCAGGAGTTGCATGCGAAAGGATCCTCGGGAGTCGCATACTGGGAAGGGGCGATCGACGTGGCCGGCAGCGTGCGGGGCCGCTCCGTCAAGGGGCGCGGCTACCTAGAAATGACCGGCTACTCGGGCACGCCAATGGGTCGACTCATGCGGTGACGTGCGCAGAAGATATTACGGAGCGCGCAGCCTCAGCTGCGCGAAATGCCTGCGTCGGACGGAGGTAAGGAT
>JALZOC010000690.1 GCA_030857365.1 Acidobacteriota bacterium | reverse complement strand
GGTGAGGTGGGCACCGCCGGGGGGGCAACGGGTCCCGCCGGCGCCACCGCGTCACCACGGCCCTGCCTTCCACCACCGCGGCCCTGCGGGGTCTGGCTCAGAACCGCCGCCCCGCGGCCTGGCTCCCCGACCGCGCTGCCGCTCCTGCCCCCCCGTGCTCCTCCTCCCCCGCCACGTCCCGCCGGCGGCGCCAGGCTCGTACGGCGGCTGGGAGTGGCGATCAATCCGCCGGGACACGCCCACGAGCTGGGTGGCTGCCCGCCCGTGTCGGCGGAGTAATTCAGGTGCGTCGTCCAGTAAGGCTTTCCGAGATCCGTATCGATCGCAAACAACCGATCCTCGCTCCCACCGAGGAACGCGAGCGCCTTGAATCCGCGAAACCCGATCAGCCGGTCCAGGATGATCGGTTCCGTCAGGGAGTTCAGCTGCCTGTTCTGGTTCTCGAACGTCGCCTTCCAGAGAAACTCGACCTCCCCCTTCTGAACGGCGTCCTTCGTCAGTCGCGCATCGCTCCTGAGCCATGCCGTGCGCTGCGCGTCCAGGCCGCTCGTGGTCCATTCCACGCTTCCGCGCCCCTGCGCCTGCAGCAGCAGATCGGACGCGACGCCCGCCGCGGCGACGATGGCGACGACCGGAATCCAGCGTGTCATGGTCTGATTCCTCCAGATTGGGGGGCCTTGATTCCTCCGCATCACCGGGTACCTGCCGCGGTGCCGTCGACGCCGAAGCAATAGAGCTTTCCGTCGTAGGTCCCGATGTAGACGCGGCCGTTCGCGACCGAGAG
The DNA here is from genome assembly GCA_030857365.1 of Acidobacteriota bacterium. Classification (GTDB taxonomy): domain Bacteria; phylum Acidobacteriota; class Vicinamibacteria; order Vicinamibacterales; family 2-12-FULL-66-21; genus JALZOC01. The sequence goes on along the minus strand of JALZOC010000690.1, from coordinate 1,812 downwards.
GCTGCTGAAGTGATTGAATGACTTGATTTGTTCGCCGCTCGACCAGAGCTCGGCGCCCGTCTGCGCATCGAGCGCATAGAGCACGGCGTGCGTGGAGCGCGCGACGCGGTTCGCGGCGGTGTTGTAGGCCAGGCCGATATCGGCGTCTGCCTGCGTGGCATCTTCGCCGCTGCCGTAGCCGAATACCACGCCGTTGGCGACGACGGCCGGTTCCGCGAGGTTCATGTTGCGCGAGAGCCAGGCCGGTGTGAGGAGTGTCTTTCCCGCCCGCACCTCCATCTTGAAGGCGGCGATCGCCCCCTGCGACACCTCGCCGTACTCGATGGGCGCCTTGAACTGGGGGTGCTTCGGGCCCCAGAACGGCATCAGGATCCACCGTGTGCCGCCGCTGTCCTCCCATGTCGTCAGCGCGCCCCAGATGCCCGCGGCCGCAAACTGCACCTCCTCGTTGCAGATGAGCGGCGTGCGGTACACGGGGGTCTGGTGATCCTCACCGCCGAGCGCGCTCGTGTCGAGCAGCCAGATGCGACACTCCTTGCTCGACTGCACGGTGTATTCCTTGCCCCTGTAGTCGAACACGGGCCCGGTGACGTTCATGTCGAGATCGCGCTTGCGGAGCCACAAGGCATTCGTCGGGGCGTACCAATCCTTCAACTCCAGCGCCTTGGTCTCGGGGTTCTGCTTCACCGAAATGATGGCCTGGCCGTAAATCTGCTGCTCCGGATGGTAGTCGCCGTCGCCACTGCCGGCGTAGACGGCGCCGTCCTTGCCGACCGACGGGCCGAGGCGCGGCCACAGGCCGCCGCTCCCCGGGTTGAAGCTGCCGACCTTCTTCGTGGCCAGGTCGTACGCATAGAACTGATTGGGATTGCCGCCGCAGCCCTGCGCCGTCGTCGTATAGAGGACGTTGTTCACGAGGTTGAGCGCGTAGGGCTTGCCGTTGGGTGGAAGGAACAACTCGGCCGGGGCGAGGTCCTGCCCCGTCGCCACGTCGAGCTGGCGCAGACGCCCGTCCCATGAGATCGCGTAAATCTTGTACTTCCCCGGTGTGTCGGTCGGCCCGATGACGGGGGTGGCCGTGAGGCCCCCCGGGCAGAGAGGGCCGTAGCCGCGTCCCCCCTGAGGCGGTTCGAACGTGCTGTCGAAATGACGCTTCCAGATTTGCGTGCCTTTCTCGACGTCGATGCCGTAGATGTTGTCCGAGACGCCGGCGACGACGGCAATCTCGCGCGGGCCGGTCGCCGTGGTGACGTCGCTCACGATGAGCGGGGCGAACAGGTTGTGCAGCTGCCGGGGCTCGTTGTCCGTCTGCACCGTCCACAGCAGCTTCATCCCCTTCGCGCTCGCCGGGGTGATGATCGTCTCCTCCCGCTGCCAGGACGTTCGCTCGGGATCACCGCCGTCGGCCAGCCAGTTGGCCTTCGGGGCCTTGCTCCTGTCCCTGTTCTCCTGGGCTGAGGCGGCTCCCCACCTCAACGGGATCGACGCGGCGATCGCGACAGTGACCGCGCACACGAATATTCGTCTCATCCTGCGACTCCTTGGCTCGTTGTCGGCACGGCCACGCGGCCGGTCCGCCGGCCTTCAGTCGCTCTGCTCAGGCCAACAAAAGTACCGGTGGTGTCCGCGCCAGTGTTGTACGGCGCGGAGCCGTGGGGGGTCAACTCTTTTCGACCCGGCCGGATCGGGGCCGGTCGCCCGGAACCTGGCTTGCTTCAGTTCCGCGGTGGATTCCGAACTGGCGAACGCGTTCCAGGACCTGCGCGACGAGTGGGCGGGGCTCAGCCGGAAGTGCGCGCGCATGTCCACCGG
>JALZOC010000689.1 GCA_030857365.1 Acidobacteriota bacterium | reverse complement strand
CAAATCCCCGGGTAATCACGTCAGGTGTCTCCTCCAGGCTGCCAGACTGCTTGCCGATGGTGACGACCGGCACCACGAGGCCGTCTCCGGCGAGGTGCCGGCGGTCCCTGAGCACCTCGTCGCCGACTTCACCGCTGCGCGTGCCGTCGATCAGAATGCGGCCGGCCGGCACCTTGCCGGCCAGCCTCGCCCCGTCATCGTCGAAACGGATCAGGTCTCCGTTCTCGGCCAGCAGCACCTTCGTCCCGCGCGACACCCGGGCCGCGATCCGGGCGTGCAGGGCGAGCTGCCGGTACTCTCCGTGTATCGGCACGAAGTGCTTCGGCCTGATCAGGGACAGCATGAGCTTCAGCTCTTCCTGGCTGCCGTGGCCGGAGACGTGGACATGCTTGTCGGAATCGGTGACCACCTCGGCGTCGCGACGCGCGATGTTGTTCATCACGCGGCCGATGGCCTTCTCGTTGCCGGGAATCGCGCGGGCCGAGAACACGACGACGTCCTCAGGTTCGAGCTTGACGTGCCGGTGATCGTCGATGGCAATCCGCGGCAGGGCGGCCTGGGGCTCACCCTGCGATCCCGTGCAGAGGCAGACGACATCCTGCGCCGGATAGTTGCGCACGTCGCTGTCGCGAATCTGCACGCCGGCCGGGATCCGCAGGTACCCGAGCCGCTGCGCGATCTCGGCGTTGTCAATCACTCCGCGTCCGACGAGCGCGACCTTGCGATCGAACTGGGCCGCCAGGTCCGCGACAATCTGCATCCGGTAGAGGCTCGACGCGAACATGGCGACGACGATCTTGCCTGTCGCGCCGGTGAAGATTTCCTCGAAGCCGTCGCTGACTTCGATCTCAGAGCCCGTGAACCCCTTGCGATCGACGTTCGTGCTGTCGGCGAGGAGCGCCAGCACGCCCGATGAGCCGAGCTCCGCCAGGCGGTGGACGTCCACGTGCTCGCCGTCGAGTGGCGTCTGGTCGATTTTGAAATCGCCGGTGTGGATGACGACCCCGCGCGGCGTGTGAATCGCGACCGCCACGCAGTCCGGCACGCTGTGGGTCACGCGCAGGAACTCGATCGAAAAGGCGCCGACCTGCACGCGGTCCCGGGGCTTGACGCGCACCAGCCGCGCCCGCCCGGCGGCGTCGTTGTCCTCGAGCTTGTTCTCGACGAACGCGAGCGTCAGCGCCGTGCCGTAGACGGGTCCGTCGAAGTACGGCAGGACGTGGGGAACCGCACCGATGTGATCTTCGTGGCCGTGCGTGAGCACCAGCGCCGCAATCCGGTAGTGCTGCAGCTGCCGGAGGTCGGGGATGATGAGATCCACGCCGAGCAGCTCGGGGTCGGGAAACATCACGCCCGCGTCCACGATGATGGCCGTGTCGCCGCAGGCGACGACCATCATGTGCATCCCGAACTCGCCGAGCCCGCCGAGCGGGATCAGCTCCAGCGGAGGCAGCCCGGTCGTCGATTGCGCTTCGTCAGTCACCAGTGTAGGCACCACACATCCGGGTACGGGGACCTGCCGTCGAACCGCGTTCCGCGCACGCGTCCACGCGTACGGGATTCCGCCGTCGGTTGTTCGAGATCAGGCGCACACTCCGTCTGAGGACACGACGCACAAGGAGAGCCACCCTGGCGGGCGGAGCCTCGCGTGTAAGCGGCCGGGGGGCCGCGTCAAGTGTCCACCTGGGGCCGCTGGGACGGCTTCCAGGGACGGGTGCAAAATTGGGCAAACTATAGCACAGCTCGCCTTTACGGCGCAGCGAAAAACTCCGCAAGCCTTGCCAGTTCTGTGAGTTGCAGCGTCTCCGGGCGGCGGGAGGGGTCGATGCCCGCGCTCGTCAAGGCCAGGCCGGCGTCGCGGTCACGGGTGACCGCGTACGGCCGGAGCGCATTCAGCAGCATCTTGCGCCGCTGCATGAACACCGTCCGTACCATCGCCTCGAAGCCTGCTTCGTCGGCAACGGCGACGGCTGGGGGCCGGAAGCGCAGGTTGACGACGGACGAGTGCACCTGGGGCGCCGGACGAAAGGCCCCGGGCGGCAACGCCAGTACCGGCCGCACGTCGGCGTGCATCTGCACCAGGATGGAGAGCACCCCGTACTCGCGGGTCCCCGGCGCCGCAACAAGGCGGTGCGCGACTTCTCGCTGCAGCATGAGGGTCGCGTCCAGGATCCCGCCGCGCCGGCGATGGGCGGCGATGAGCGCGAACAGGATGGGGGAGGACACGTTGTAGGGGAGGTTGCCCGCCACGCGCCACGGGCTGTCGGACTGAAGCGTTGCCAGATCGAACTCGAGGAAGTCCGCGTGCACGAGAGTGACGTTCGCCGGGACTCTCGGCGCGAGCAGCGCGACCATCTCGTGATCGAGCTCGATCGCGGTCAGGCGGTCGACCCTGTGTGCGAGACGGATCGTGAGCGCCCCCGGGCCGGGACCGATCTCGATGAAGCGGTCACCGGGCCGTGGCCCGATCACCTTGACGAGCTTGTCCGCCCACGCAGGTTCGAGGAAGTGCTGTCCGTAACGTTTCTTGGCCCGCATGGTGGCTGGCTTGCTGATGCTTGTCTTTTGGGCAGCGCCGCCCCATTCGCACGGCGCTG
>JALZOC010000688.1 GCA_030857365.1 Acidobacteriota bacterium | reverse complement strand
CTGCTGACGATCCTGCCCGTCGCGAGTGCGAGAACCAGGCCGAGCGCCAGACCCGCGGCGAGCATGGCAGCGCCTTCGCGCAGGATCATCCGCTGCACGGTGGAACGTTGCGCGCCGAGCGCCATGCGAATGCCGATCTCGCGCGTGCGCTGTCTGACGGCGTGGAACACCACGGCCAGAACGCCGAACGCGACCAGCGACACCGCGAGGGCGGCAAACCCACCGAAGAGGACGGCGCGGAAGCGCGGCATCGCCAAAGCGCCGTCGAGACGGCCGGCCCCAGTTTCCAGGCTGTCGTCCGAGGGGACACTCGGATCGATGTCGCCGATGGTCGCGCGAAGCGCCGCCACCGGCGCCGGCGCGCCGTCCGCGATCCGCAGCAGCACCTCGGTGTGCTGCCGGCTGTCTGGCAGCGGAAGGTACAGCTGCCACCGGCACGGCTCGCAGGTTGGCCTGATGATCCCGCGTCCGCTGACATCGGCCGCGATTCCGACAATGCGATAGCGTCGTGTTCCTCGGCTGTCGCTCAGCCTGAAGCCTTCGCCGAGTGGATTCCCACGGCGCCAAAAGCGGCGCCGGAAGCTGTCGCTGACAACCACCGGCCTCTCGCTGTCACCGGTCTGCACGGGATGCATGGTGTTGAAGCCGGTTCCCGCCAGCAGCGGAATTCCCATCAATTCGAAGTGACCATGGTTGACGAAGCTGAGCGAGAGCTGGACATCTTCGACGCGTTCACGTCCGTCAGCCGTCTCGAAGAGGCCCAGTGCCACGAAGTCCGAAGGGGGCATTGCACCGTAGCCGAGGCCGGCCGCCGTCACGCCCGGCAGACGTCTCACGCGCCTGAGGAGTTCCTCGAAGAACGCCGCGCGCCGTTCCGGTGTCTGGTAGCGATCCTCGGGGAGAGCGACGCGCACACCTAGCACGCGATCGGCCGCAAATCCCGCATCCGCCAGGTGCATCTGTAGGAACGTACGTCCGACGAGCCCGCTCGCGATCAGCAGGACCATCGAGACAGCGACCTCCGCTGCGACGAAGAGGTGCGGCCATCGGCGACGTGGGCTGGCCGTTCGGGCCGAGCCAAAGAGGTTGGCTCGTGGCGCGGCGGCCGAGCCACGGAGCGCCGGAACGATCCCGCAGCCGACTGCTGTCAGGACGGCGATGGCAAGTGTGTAGGTCACAACGAGACCATCGAGACGGATCGCTTCGAGGCGCGTTTGCAGCTGGACGCCGGGATCCATCCATGCGAAAAACTGAACCGCGTAGGAGGCGATCAGCAGCCCGAGCGCCGCGCCAGCCAGCGCCATCACCATGCTCTCGACGAGCAGCAGCCGCGTCAGACGGAAGCGCGTTGAGCCAAGCGCAAGCCGGACGGCGATTTCCTGGACGCGATACTGACCCGCGCCGAGCAGCAGCGTCGCGACGTTGACCAGGCGATGAGCAACAGGAGAAAGACCCCGGCCATGAGCGCCACTTGTGGGTCGCGAAGTTCGTCGGCCTCCCAGAATACGTTGGTCGGCCGCTCCAGCGTGGCGATCACGACGCGGCCGCGCGCATCGACCGACGCCGATATCGACTGCAGTTCGGCGCGTGCAGCATCGATGCCGACGCCCTTCTTCAGCCATCCGATGCCCAGTGCTGTCGTTTCGCGTGCCTCCGCTCCGGTGCCCGGCAGCGACGCGAACACCGAGAAGCGCAGCCCCGGTATGTCCGAGGTGACGTCGCTGATAACGCCGACGACAACCCGCGCGATCGAGTCGATCTTCACGGTGCGGCCGATGATGTCGGTGCGCGTAGCATAGCGAGTGCGCCACAGTTGTTCGGAGATGGCGACCACCGGCGGAGCGCCCGCGCGGCTGTCGTCAGCCTGAAGTCCTCGTCCGGCGATGGGCCTACTCCCCACCGCGTTCAGGTAGCCGGCACTCACCTGCAGCATCCGCACACGGGTGGCCCCTTCGTCGCCGGTGAGCAGCACCGATCGCCACGCGCGCGCCTCGACACGATCCAATGACGTCAGGCGCGGCGCCCACCGCTGCAGGTCCTCCGTCGTGGGATCCGTCGACCGCATACCGTCGATAGCCTGAGTTCTGATATAGACGACACGATCCGCGTCTCGATACGGGAGCGGCCGCAGCAGCGTTGCGTCGATCACGGCGAACATGGCGGTGTTGGACCCGATGCCGATGCCGAGCGTGACGATGACGCCGGCGGAAAGCATCGGACGACGGCGGATTGAACGGCCGGCGTAGCGAACATCGGAGCCGAGTTCCGCGAAGATCCGGCCAATGCGGTCGCGACGTCGCGGATTGTCCGGACAACCGAGCCGTTCGGCGATGCCGTCTCGGGGGACAGTGACGATGGCGCGAGCCAGCCGGAGGAGGAAACTCCGCACGCCACCCGCTGTCCAGCCGTCAGCACACGCGTCGGCAAACAGCGCCGCCGCCTCGTCGCCATGTTCCGCGCGGAAGGCTGCGGGGTACGCGAGCAACAGGATGCGGTAGACGCGGCCACCGATCGCTCGCGCGAACCGGATGCTGAGGGTTAGTGGTGCGTTCATGGCAGCGTCAGCCCGGGGACACCAGGCGTAGCGCGCGGGCTGCATC
>JALZOC010000687.1 GCA_030857365.1 Acidobacteriota bacterium | reverse complement strand
TATCCGGACCGCATCCGGCGGTGGAAGCGTGCCGGCATTCAGGAAGCGGCGCACGTTCGCGTACGAGGCGGTGTCGACGTCGATGGAGAAGGTCGAGAGCGGATCCACCGTCACCCGGCGGAAGGGGTTCTCGTCGATCCGGTCGTACGCTTCCGTGTTCGGCGAGGGGGCACCCCATCCCGGGTAGGGCCCGTGCCCGGGCACACTCGGCGAGATCCCGCCCGCCACCCCCAGGGCCATCGCGTTGCCGACACCAACCATTTCCTGCAGCCGCGGCGAGTGCTGCACGCCGGACGCACCGCTTTTGGCATCGGGCAGGGGAGCCGGTGCGGTTGGGATCTCGGGAGCGAGAACGATGTTCAGGCTGGCGGCGGCACCGGCGGACACGGACACCCTCGCCTGGAACGTCGAAAACCCCTTGAGCGTTGCGGTCAGCGCATACTCCGCGACCGGCACGCGCCCGAAATAGAAGGAGCCCTTCGCATCCACGGCGCGCGTCTGTGTGGCGATCCCGTTCGCGGTGATGCGCAGCACCGCGCCCGGAAGTGGCGCCCCCGCCCCGTCCCGGACCGTGCCGCTGAGGGTTCCGACCGACGTCTGCGCTGTCGAAACCAACGTCAATCCCACCAGGCACACCACTGCCGCGAGCGTTACCACACGCATATCCTGCCTCCTGACCGCCCCCGCGGGTCACCCCGCGTTCATGCCACGGAGCTTTAGACACCACGGTCAGGCCGGCGGCCGGAAAAACACCGGACGGCAGGGGAGGCACGTGCTGTCACGTGCTGCGTGCTACGTCCCCGCCGTCTGCGTGAGCCGATCGTTCGGATAGATGTGGTCGACGTTTTCCGGCGTGACGAGCTGGTGCTTGACGAACACCGCCGGGGGGACGGGCCGTCTGTGGAGGAGGTCAAGTGCGACGCCGACGATTTCGGCGCCGTACTTCTCGGGGAAGTAGGCGACCGATCCGATGAGCCGCGTGCCCGGCTCGCGCAGTTCCGCGCGTCCTTCGGGTGACGCGTTCTGGCCCATGATCGCGCACGATTCGCTGCGACCTGCTTCCTGGAGCGCACGCAGCGCCCCGAGCGCGCTCGGATCGTTGATGGCGCCGATGATGAACCGGCGGGCCCTGCTCGCGCGGAGATGCTTCCGCATCGCCTCGAAGCTCTCGCCGAGCTTTCCGTCCCCTTCGAGGTAGGTGACCTGGGCGTTCTCGAGCTGCGGGCACGTCTCCTTCATGCCGACGAGCATGCCGGTGAGGCGCATCTTCGGGAGGCTCCCGGCGCGCTCGAGCGCGAGCAGCACGATCTCGGTGACGTCGGCCGGCGCATGCTGTTTCGCCCAGCGTCCCAGGTGGCGCCCGCCGATGAGGCCTGCCTCGTAGTTGTTGGCGCCGAAGTAGGTGGCGCCTGGATGCGGGACTTCGATGGCGATCAGCGGGATGTTCGCCTCGCGGTACTTGGCCGCCACGATCGGGGCGACGTGCTCGTCGGTCTGGAACTCGATGACGAGGTCCACCTTTTCACGGACGAGGACGTCGGCGTTGCGCTGTGCGATCTTCGGGCTGTACCGGTTGTCGACGCAGATCAGCTCGATTCCCTGGGCCGCCGCCGCACGCTGCAGGCCGGTCGAGATGTCCGTGGAAAACTGATAGTCGGTGCCCTGCGCGGCGTAGCCAAGGCGGTACGGGCGCTGCTTGAACGGGCGGAGGTGCGAGCGATACAGGTTCTCGCCGACCTTCTCGATCATGCCGCACCGCTCCAGTGTGTAGAGGAGCCGGAACGCCATGCTCTTCGGGAGGCCGCTCCGTGCCGAGACCTCGCGAAGCGGCAGCGCCTCGCCGGACGATCGGAACGCGGACAACAGCTGCGACGAGTGGACGACGGACTTGACGAGGTAGGGATCCCGGCCGGGAGGTTTGGTGCTCATGATGCTTCCCTCCGACACACTGCTGATTCGCCGCCGCAAGCCGCGCCATTATGTCCCTCTGTTTCGCAGAGCGCAATGGGGACACTCACCTTTACGTTAAGTTGTTGATTCGAAAGACCGACTCGGCTTCAACTGAAAACCCCGTCCAGTGCATAGCGCAACAACTCCTCAATGGGGACACTCACCTTTACGCTAAGTTGTTGATTCCGCAGGCCGTCTCAGCTTCAACTGAAAGCGAGTCCGAGGTCCTGAGGAACCGGTTACTGGGAACTGGCTGGATACTGGCCCGAACCCCGAACCCCGAACCCGTAACCCGGAACCCGGAAGCTGAAAGCTGGAACCTGGAACCTATAGTGATCACAATGTCTCCCCCCCTCCTCGTCGAAGCCCGCGACATCCGCAAGTCGTTCGCCGGCGTGCGGGCGCTCAAGGGCGTGTCGTTCGACCTTCGCGCCGGGGAGGTGCACGCGCTCGTGGGGGAGAACGGCGCCGGCAAGTCCACGTTCATCAAGATCATCACCGGTGCGGAACGGGCCGATGCGGGGACGTTGATTGTCGCGGGCACCGAGGTTGCGCACCTCGATCCGCACGGGGCACGCACACTCGGAATCGCCGCAATCTACCAGCAGCCCTCGCTGTTCCCGCATCTCACCGTCGCCGAGAACATCGCG
>JALZOC010000686.1 GCA_030857365.1 Acidobacteriota bacterium | reverse complement strand
CCCGGAACCTGAACCCCGAACCCCGAACCTTGAACCCCGAACCACGCACCAATCTGACCGACGTTCTGCGTGACGCCTGCGTCATGGCGCCGATGACGAAAGGGTCGAACCTTCCGTACCGGCAGCTCTGCGTCGAGCTCGGGGCGCGCATCACGATGAGCGAGATGACCGTCGCCCGCAGGCTCAAGCAGCGGCGCCGGGGAGAATTCGCCTTGATTCGCCGTGCCCCGGAAGAACCATTTTTTGGTGTTCAGCTGGCCGGCAACGATCCGGAGGAGATGGCGTGGGCCGCGGCACTGGTGGAAGCCCGCGGCGCCGATCTGGTGGACGTCAACCTGGGCTGCCCGATCGACCACTTCACGCGCAAGGGACTCGGTGCGGCACTCGGCCGCCAGCCGACCCGCATCCGCCGCATCGTCTCGGCGATGAAGGAGAAAGTCCAGCGCGTGCCGGTGACGGTCAAGATTCGACTCGGGTGGAACGACTCCTCACGGAACTACCGCGAAGTCGCGGCGGCAGCGGTGGACGGCGGGGCCGACGCCATTTTCGTCCACGGCCGGACGCGCCAGGCCCGCTACACCATGGCGGCCGACTGGGACGCGATCGGGGAGGTGGCGGCGGCGGTCGGGGTCCCGGTGGTTGGGAACGGCGATCTTCTGTTCCCGCACGAAATCTCTGCCGCACGCGCCCGTTCCGGCTGCTGCGGCGTGATGATGGCGCGCGGCGCGCTCATCAAACCATGGATTTTCCGTGAAGCGGCGACTGGGTACGAGGAGATGTCCCCGGAAGCCCGGCTGGTCATTTATCGACGCTACGTCACGCTCGCGAGGGCGCACTGGGGTGAGGACGAATACGCGACCGTGCGGATTCGGGAGTTTCTGGTGTGGCACCTGGGATTCTGGTGCAGGTATGCGCCGCGCCGGGCGGACGGGAGCTTCCCGTCCATGCAGCAGCGGGAAGCACGCGACACGTCGAGCCCGCTCGATGCGCTCCTGGCGCGGAACGACCCCGCCGCTCACGCCTATCTGGCCGAGCGGCTGCTCGCCGGCAGCGAGATCGAGTGCGGCTCGGCACCGCCCAGCACACGGGCACCGCGTTCGGCCGACGAGGCGTTGGAGGCCGGCTAGCCGGCGAGGGCGAGGGCTAGCTCTTGCGCTTCGCCAGCGTCAACGGCGGCGGCGGCGGCGAACCGGCTGAGATCATCGCGGCTGCCTCTTGCTCCGCGCGACGGGCTGCCTGGCGATAGTTGCTCCTGGGGCGCATGTCCTGGATGGCCAGGAGCAATGGCATGCGGTCGCCGACCATCCGTCTCCGGAGCTCGCCGAAGGGAATCTCGAGCGTCCGCGACGCGCTGACAGCCGCGACAAACTGTCCGACGTCGCCGAAGCCGGCAGACGCGGCCATCAGATCCGCCCCCGCCGGAAGACGCGAGAGGACAGCTTGCGCGAGTCTCGTGTCGCGCCGCAGCCTCAGTTGCACGGGTGACAGCTTTGCCGCAGCAGCAGCCTTGCGCGCCGGCGCTCTCCGCCGCGGGGCCGGTGGTCGTGCGGCCGCCTTCGGGCCGGCGATAGGACCCTGCCGCGGCGATGCGGCCGTGACGGACTGGGATTGCGCGGCCGCCGGTGCTTGAGCCCCACAGACGATAGCCGCGACCCCGAACGCCAGGAATGTGCGCTGCATGTCTGCCCCCTGTCCCGCAGTCGCGCAAGCGGCATACCACTTCAGTCTGGCGACGTAAGTTCATGGCGCCTTGACGTTTAGCCGCTCTTGGAGCAGCAGTGACAAGGGCCGCGATTACCTGGCTGGAGGCGGGGTGACAAATCGGTCGCCGAATAGATGAGATCGAAGACGCCCGCACTCCCGGCCGGACGGTCACCCATGCGGTCCATCTCCCTCGTCCGTGCCCGACTGAGGTGGACCCGGTCGAGGCGTCACGAGTCGAACGGGTCACAAGTCGAACGTCGATCTCTGATGGTGGTCGAGCGGCTCACACTCGATCGGCCGTGTGAAAAAAGTTGCGCGCCGCTGATCTCTGGTGGCTGTACTTCGTGCGTCCTGGTGGATAATCAGATGCATCACGGAGCCAAACGATTCGGAACGGGCGAACAGCGAACCGCGCGGCGAAGTGCCGGACGATGCGCGCGTTGCGTGTAGTTTGTAATTGTTACCGCATCGTAACGCGACGTTCGCATGCGAGTCGCAATTGAAGTTGCGTGAACGCCGGGCAAAACGGAGCTCCGCCGGGGCGTTCGTTTTGCATACGGCGCAGGTGACGGTTCCTCTTTCCATCAGAAGAGCGACATCACCTTGAAAATCTGGATTCTAGCCCTGAGCGCCGCGGTTCTTGCCGCACGCGCGACGTACAGCTTCATGAACCGCGCCTCGCGATCGGGCAGGGTCTCGCACGATCAGGTGAGCAGTGACTGGCTGGCAACCGCCAGGATTCACGAGGACCAAGGGTGATCAACGAGCGACGCGCATTCGGAGAACGGCTGCGGCGCCAGCGCGAGAAGCAGCATGTGACCCTCGACCAGATCGCCGCCTCGACGAAGGTGGCCGCTTCGCTCTTCGCGGGCCTCGAGAAGGGCGACTGCTCCCGCTG
>JALZOC010000685.1 GCA_030857365.1 Acidobacteriota bacterium | reverse complement strand
CGGAGCTGTCCTTGACGTCGAGCGATGGCGCCCGCAGCGAGAGACCGCGCTGGAACCCGGCGACGTTGTCGCTCGAGAACGCGTAGTCGGTCCACCCGGTCATCAGCAGGACGGCGCGGTCCGCGTCAGCCCCGAGATCGAGCGTCAGGGTGTGCGGCTCTGCGTAGCCACGCGGCCGGATGAGCGTGAAGTCGTCCACGTAGCTCCGATCGATCGCCGTCAGCCGCGCCCGCACGTCGTGGCCATGCTCGTCGGTGGCGGCGGCGGGCGGACGCGCGCCGCGCGTCGTGGCGGGCGCAAACGGTGGCAGGGGGTGCGCCTTGAGGCCCTCGTTGGGATACGCCTCGCTCCCCTCCGGGTGGTCCACCGCGACGAGCTGGAGGCGGTCGACGAACAGCGCCTCCTCGAGCTCGTTCGTGATGCGGAGCTCGTAGCGGCCGTCGCGCACCTGCAGCTGATTCCTGCCGATGCGCACGTACTCATCCGGGTCCGGCACGGCGTACTCTCCCGGCGCCACCCAGTAGCCGAGCTCCCCGCCACCCAGGAAGTCCGTGACGAACTCGAAGGACGAACCATTCCACGTGAAGAGGTACGGGCACGACGACGGCTTGCGGTTGAGCTCCGTGATCGTCAGCGGCGCTGCGGCCGACGCCGCACCCTCCGGGAGCTCCGCCTGCACGGTCCCCGACGGCCAGAGGACGCGGACGACATCTGCGGCACTGCGCGTCCCGAGCCCGAACAGAATGTCTGCAGGGGCGGCGGCGGGGACAGCCGCGGACGTTTCGACCCGCTGGCGCAGACTGCCGGCGCGCATGTCGATCTTGGTGCCGGCGCCCGTGCGATTGCTCTGCTGCGCTTCAAGACGCACAGGGAGTGAACGCAGGGCCGTGCCGCCGTTGTTGCGCCATACCCGCATCCCGCCGGTGGACAGGCGGACGAGAACATCCGTATCGCCGTCTCCGTCGAGATCCCCCGAGGCCGCCGACTGGAACCTGCTCTCGCCGGACAGCTGGAGCGCCTGGGCATCGAGCCCCGCGCCCCCCGTCATGTCGGTCCAGCGGTCGCCCAGGTTTCGAAACATCCGTCCTGCGGTCCCCCGCAACACGAACAGGTCGAGCAGACCGTCGTTGTCGTAGTCAAGGAACTGCGCCGCGACGGCGCCTGCGGATGCGGCCGGCGCGTCGCTGGTCGTGAAGCGGCCCCGGCCGTCGCTCATGACGAACACCCCGGGTGCATCACGCCGCCCCAGGAAGAAATCAGGGAAGCCGTCCTTGTTTACATCCCCGGCGGCGACCGACGTATAAGCCCCGGCCGGCGGCAATCCCGCGCTCTCGGCGGCATCGCGAAACGACCCGTCGCGCATGTTCTGGAAGAGGAGAGGACGCGCATCGGCGCGGACGAGCAGCAGGTCGATGTCGCGGCGGTTGTCGAAGTCCGTGGGGACGACGGCGATTCCGGGGGCGTCGCCGGCGGCCACGTGTGCCTCGCTCGTGATGTCGGTGAAGCTTCCGTCGCCATTGTTCCGCAGCAGCTGGTTCGGCGCCGCCGGGACCGGCGCGGCGCCGGCGCGCTGACGATGGCCGGCGACGAACACGTCCAGGTCGCCGTCGTGGTCCACGTCGACGAAGGCCGCGGACTGAGCCGTGTGGGGGAAAGCGGGGAGCTTCGGCCCGGTCTCGAACTGCCCGTCCGCCCGCTGATGCAGAAGCCGGGTGCCTCCCTCATCCAGCACCAGCAGATCGGCGCGCCCGTCGTTGTCGTAGTCGCCGGCTACGGCCGCGTGTGCGGGCGACGAAGCCAGCGCCCGCAGTCCCGCATCCGCGGTGACGTCGGTGAAGACCCCGGCGCTGCTGCGGTAGAGACGCACGCCTTCGCGGCCGGCCTCCAGAACGTCCAGGTCGCCGTCCCGATCGATGTCCGCGAGGACAACGCTGCCGCCGGGTGCGGACGTGACTGCCGCGGCGCTGAGGCTCCGCGCTGCGGGAGGCCCCGCGCGCAGCACGTCGGCCGTGACATCGGCGAACGTCACGGCCGGCTCCGTGGCGTCGACGATGTCCGCCTCGGCGCCGGTCGAGGCCAGCGCCTCCGCATACTGCCCCTGCTCGAGATACGTCTGCGAATACGTGCGTGCGTAAGGAGTGCCCCTGAGCGTCTCGAACCGCTGCATCGCGGCCGCCCCCTCCGCATGGCCGGACCGCGTGAGCGCCATCGCGAGGCCGTACGCGGCCGTGGCGTTGTAGGGTTCCGCCGCGACAGCCTCGCGGAGCAGGGCGATCGCCTCCGGGTACTGGCGCTTCTGCGTATACACCTGTCCGAGGTTCACCTTCGTGCCGACGTCGGCCGGATCGATCGACAGCGCCTTCTGGAACGCGACAATCGCTTCGTCCGGCCGGTCCTGCACGCGCGAGATCAGTCCGAGCAGGTAGTGCGGGTGCGGGGTCGTGAGCCGCGAGGCGGCGGCCTCCGCGTCGGTGCGGGCCGCATCGGGGTTGCCGGCGTAGAAGAGCGCAATCGCGAGATTCAGCCGGGCCAGGGCAAGGTCTGGCGCGATCCGAAGCGCGTCGCGAAAAGCAGCGGCCGCTGCCTCATGGTCGTACTGCTCCAGGC
>JALZOC010000684.1 GCA_030857365.1 Acidobacteriota bacterium | reverse complement strand
GCCCATTGTAGCGGCCGGCAGGGAGCGCCTGTCACGCCAACTTCGATCGCTTCGTGATGAAGGCCCGGACAGCGGCCGGCTCAAATCGCACGTACTTGCCGAGTTTGAGGCACGGCAAGCGCTCCGAGCGAGGCACGCCGCGAGATCGCGTGTGTTCGTACACCCAGCTCTTGCTGACCTTGAGCAGCGCCGCGACGTCTTCGACCGTCATCAGCTCGTCGAGCCCAGGGGTCGGGCTGTTCGAGGGCCGCGGATCGACGGCGGCGATCGACCCGGCCATTCCCGGAAGCATGCGTTCCATGTCCGTCTCCCTTGAAACCCCGCGCTTGCCTGCCGAGCGCGGCGACACCCGGCCGTCAGCTCAAGCCGCGTCCTTGCGAACCCGAGACGGGCCCTGGATTGGCGTCGTCCTGATGGCGGCAGTACGCCGGCGTTTGTCGGAAAGGAAAGGCCGTGGGCGGTGTGCCCGCTCGGCAAGACCAGGTCAGGTGACGTGGTGAGGAGGCGTCTAGCCGAAGTTCTCATCCGGCGCGGCCTTGCGCGGACGGGTCGCTTCGGAACCGTGGGTCAGCGGCATCACCTTCGCGGATCGCTGGGACGCCGCGGAAGGGAATTGCACGCCCGGCGCTGGGGCTCGAGCGTGTGCTGGGGCCGCCGTGATGGACGATCTCTCTCATAGACATGAACGCCAGTTGCCGGACAAACCTTGCAGGGTGGATGCGACCGGGGGGCGCACCGTCCCGTGAACTCCGCGAGTCCGCAACCCGTCCGATCGCTAATCCCACAGCGCGTTGCAGAATCTACAGGGCTGGTCGTGGCAGCGCGAAGAACCTTCGGTCCGGTGCGATCGTCCTGGACCATCACGTAAGAGCCGTCTTCAGGCTCGGCCGAGGAACCCGTCAAGGCCGCAGCCACGCCGCAGGCGTGGTCGGAGCCCAGCGACGAGCCTTGACGGGGACGAGCGCGAGCCCACCATCGAGTGCGTGATGGTCCGGCCCCAGTCGCGATCTCTTTGTCAGCACGGAAGCGTTCCGTGGGCGCGCGCCCTTGCTTCGACCGGCTCCGAGGACCGACCTTGTGCGCTGCGACGCCGAGACGGAGTCCGGTCATCGCCGATGTGCTCTTCGGTCGCCATCGTCTACGGAACGGCCGCGAAACTTGCGGTTCGGTTCAGCGCACCGACTGGACGTGCGTTTCGTGCAAGCATCTGCGGCGCAACAAGAGAGTGTCACGGTCCTGCACGCGATCCATGGCCACGGCGCGGGTCGTGTCAGCAACGAGGTCTCTGCGGGCGCTATCGCCGGGCGGCTCCGTGTCGGGCGCGTCAGGAAAGCGTCGCGGCAGATGCGAGCTTGCTGTCTACCGAATCAAAATCTCCAGCCGACGAAATGGCAAAGGTCCTCGCGAGCGACGACGAAGCCGTCACATTCAATGGCCCGGACGTGGCCACGTTGACACCGACAGGGACCACGACCCTGGCCGGTGCCGGTCGCACGCATTGGTGGCCTGGGTCGTCCCGCACGCTGCCGGCCGTTCGCAGGCCGACGGCAGACCCTTCGCGGACACCGACGGACGGGGCGTGAACGACCCCCTGAAGGGGCGCGGGGCCGTGCCGCGCACAGGGGATGGGGGTCGTTCACGCCCCCACTTGTCGCTTGAGGGCTGTCGGTTGAACCCTGGGACGGCAGAAACCGCCGTCCTGCTGCGACGCGGCACGGACGCCTGGTCGGTCTATCGTCTTGCATTGTGCAGGTTTGCAGAGGCGTCCATTCAGAAGCAGCTGTACCGGCTCATCGCGACGTGTCGGGGCGGACAGGGTGGCAAGGGGAACGCTCCCGCCCGGGGCGCGTTCCCTTGCGCGTTCCCCGCCGGCGGACTCTTCAGGCCGTGCCGACCAGGGTGGAGAGATGCAGGTAGGGGTGCGAGAGACCCTGACATTGCACCTGCCCAGTGCCTCGTTCGACGGCGTCCGCGAGCACCGGCGAGCCCGCGGCATCCACGACGCGCCTGCCCTCGCGCAGCCACGCCCGGTAGAGCACGCGATATCGCGGTGCGTCGAACGCCCGACGCACCAGGGCGAGCCTGATCCCGTCCGGGCCGGACAGGTTTCCGTGCAGGGCCTTCTGCGCGAAGTACCAGCTGAGCTCGTCCATAGTCGACAGACGTAACGGCGTCGCGAGCTCCTGCCGGAAGGCGGCGAGGTACACGCGCTCCGCGTCCTTGAGGTGCGTGGGGAACAGCAGACGAATCGTCCAGTACGGCAGCGCCCGCAGCAGTTCCGCGTGTCGCTGGAGAAAGGCCCGGAAGTCGATCGGGCTGGCCCGCTTCACCAGGTAGGCAAACACCAGGGTCCGGCCATCCGGGTCGACGCCGATCGGCATCTTGTCAGGGAAGTACCGGACCGTGGTCTTGCCGGGTCCACCAAAGGTGAGGGACGGCAGTTCGTCGCGCAGGAGTCGTGTGCCGAGCAGGCGTGTGAAGTAGGCGATCTTGTCGCGCTCGGTCGCCAGCCAGGCGATCGTCGGTGTGTCGAGCACCGCATCCAGGAGCATGAGCCGCTCGATGGCCGCACCCAGCGGCGTCGGCTTCCGATGGCGGTTGTGCGGCTCGC
>JALZOC010000683.1 GCA_030857365.1 Acidobacteriota bacterium | reverse complement strand
CCCCGATCGCGCGGATGACGATCTGCGCGCCGTAGCGCTCGTGCACGCTGAAGCGCCCGGCCACACGCACGATGGTGCCGGGCGCGCATACCGCCCGCGCTGCCTGCACCCCGTCCCAGGCGACGGCCGCGACCTGTCCCGTCCGGTCGCCGACGACGACCTTTAGGTACTCCGCGCCGTCGCGCCGGGCGCGGCACTCGGCCTCGCGCACCACGAGGACGAGGTCGACGTCGCTGCCGTCGATGAGGTCTCGCAGGAGCACGGCGCACACAGTAGGCGGGGTCGCGGACGGCTCCCTCGTGCTGACGCGCGACCTGCTATGGCGGCGCGGTTCACGTTGTCCGCCGGGCGAAGGAGGCGACGCGAATCCTGTCCGCACGGAGCTGTGCGCGCGGGTGAGTGTTCGCGAGCCTTGACCCATGTCCACAGCGAGCGATCATGTGTTCGAAGAGGAATGGGAGCACCAAGCCGTGCCCCAGCGGGCGCGCAAGGGGCTGGGGTCCGTCTCCCTCGTCTGGCTCGGCTTCCCGATGATCATCACCGGCGCGGTGACCGGCGCGGTGATCGTGGCCGGGCTGGGCTTCAAGGCGGGAATGGCAGCGATCGCGCTGGGCAACCTCGCTCTGCTGGCCTACGTCGGAGGCCTCAGCGCGCTTGGGGCGAGGAGCGGCTTCAACTTCGCCCTGCTGGCCCGCACCACGCTGGGCTCACGGGGCTACCTACTGGCCTCGGGGCTTCTGTCCACCGTCGTGGTCGGGTGGTTCGCCGTGCAGACGGGGCTTGTGGCCGACAGCCTCGACAGCGCCTTCGGCTGGAACCTGATCCTGCTCAGCGTGATCGCCGGCCTGCTGTTCACGGGGATCACGCTGTTCGGTATCCGTGCGCTGACATGGCTGGGGGCGGTAAGCGCGCCGCTCTTCGTGGGCTTCGGGATCTATGCCATCGTGCTGGCGCTGCAGGAGAGCAGCCTGTCGTCGATCGTTGGCTTCGGCGGTGACCCGTCGAACCTGGACGCGGCAGGGCTGACCCTCGGAGCCGCGGTGACCCTCGTGGTCAGCCTGTTCATCGACAGCGGCACCATGACGCCCGACTTCACCCGCTGGGCGAAGTCGCCGCGCCACGCGTGGTTGGCCACCTTCAGCGCCTTCCCGCTGGCCAACGCTTTGGCCATGGTCTTCGGCGGGTTCGTGGCCGCGGCGGCCGTGGGCAGCGCGAACTTCTTTGAGCTCGTGGCTGGCGACGGCGGCGCGGTCGCGGCGTTGGCGGTCGTGTTCCTGTTCCTCAACCTGGGCACGGTGTGCAGCCATTGCCTCTACAACGCGGCGATGGGCTGGGCGCACATCCTCGGTGCGCGCTTCGTGCCCGTGGCGCTAGCCTGGGGCCTGATCGGCACGGTGATTGCAGCCGGCGGGGTGTGGTCGCAGTTCACCAACTGGCTGGTTCTGTTGGGGGTGATCGTGCCGCCGATCGGCGCGGTGCTGCTCACCGACCACCTTGTGCTGCGCCGCGGTCAGCCGACCGAGCGCGCATTCTCGCTGGAGGGCCTCCCCGCCTACCGGATCGCGCCGATCGTGGCCTGGGCAGTCGGGGCCGGCACGGCCCTGGCGTCGCACTACGCGGCCCCGCAGCTCGCCGAAGTGCTGGTCGGTTTCCTCGCCGCCGCGGGCGCGTACCTTCTGGCCGTGCGCCTCGGGCCACGGCTGAGCGCGGCACCAGGCCCGCTCGGACGCCTGGCCACCGCCCATGAGGGAAAGAACTCGTGAGCGTCGCCGTCTCGCGCACGGTCGCCGCCGACCCGTATCCGTGGCCCTACGCCGGTGCGCTCGATGTCGAGCGCACCGCGCTGGTGCTCATCGACTGGCAACACGACTTCTGTGGAGCCGGCGGCTACGTGGACGCCATGGGCTACGACATCTCGCTGACCCGCGCGGGCATCGTGCCCACGCAGCGACTGCTCGACCGCTGGCGGAGGCTGGGCGCCCCTGTTGTGCACACCCGTGAGGGCCATCGGCCCGACCTGTCGGACTGCCCGCCCAACAAGCTCTGGCGCTCACAGCGCATCGGCGCGGGCATCGGCGAGCCGGGGCCGTGCGGGCGGATCCTCGTCCGCGGCGAGCCGGGCTGGGAGATCATCGACGAGCTCGCACCGATCGAGGGAGAGCAGGTGATCGACAAGGCCACCAAGGGCTCCTTTTGCGGCACTGACCTCGACGAGCGCCTGCGCGAGCGGGCCATCGACCACCTGGTGTTCACCGGTATCACCACCGACGTGTGCGTGCACACCACCATGCGCGAGGCAAACGACCGCGGCTACGAGTGCCTGCTGCTGGAGGACTGCACCGGCGCGACCGACCGCTCCAACCACGAGGCCGCCGTCCACATGGTGCGCATGCAGGGTGGCGTCTTCGGCGCCACAGCCCACAGCGAGGCGTTGCTGGCCGCTCTGCCGGGATGAGCCGTCAGGGCCGGTAGTAGTCGATCGCCCGGTCGGCCAGGGCGCGGGTGTCACGCTCGTTGACCACTGCGTTGAAGATCGCGGCAAAACCGGGAATCATGCGCCCGCCCAGACGCGTGCCGAAGCGCTTGCCGGCCATCTGGGCCATGCGGCGCACCG